>NZ_JBFUHM010000017.1:0-102115 GCF_056402395.1 Peribacillus sp. P4_B1 | reverse complement strand
TGGTATGCGTTGGACAACTTTAAGGGGACTTAAAAAATTGTCGATGCAGGCGATGCTTACTTTCGCTGCCATTAATTTAAAGAAGATGGCCAATTGGACATGGCGAGGTCCAAAAATGGCCTAACATAGTGGGCTCGTAGAGCCCCAATCTCCTAACTTCAGGCAAAAATTCAAAGGGAATCTCAAAAAGGGGTTCGGAATTTTTAATTCCGAACCCCTTTTGTCTACAAACTGGGATTCGCCAGATGGCGGATCTTTTTTTTGATCGAATATTTACTGCTTATTTATTTGGAATCAGGAATTTATGTGTGGATTGATTGATGGGACTTTGAGTGAATTTATCATTTTTTTAAGGGTGAAAATGATAATTAAGGAAAAAATACGTGTGAAAAGTGATGAAGTAGACAAGTATATGACATTTGTAATGCCAGCCAATTGACGTTTATGACTATAGAAGATCAATGATTATTCCTATACTTAAATAGAGAGTAAGATGTTAAACACCAATTATGGTATTCGAAATATGTAAGCTGAACCAATCCATTTAAACACTCCATGTTTCTATATAAAATTTATGAGGAGGAAATCATGAGTAATCAAAAACAATTAAGAAAAGATGTTGCCCCTTTTGAAAAATCCAATACTAAATCAAGTGTGAAGCAGCTTATAAATACATTTCCGCCATTTTTCCTGTTATGGTTTTTAGCTTATCAAAGCTTAACCATCTCATATTGGCTGACCCTTGCATTGGCCGTTTTGGCTGCAGGATTCGTAGTCAGGATTTTCATCATTTTCCATGATTGCTGTCATCAATCGTTCTTCAAAAGCAGAAAAGCGAATAACGTCCTGGGTACAATCAGCGGAATCGTCACATTATTTCCGTATGAGCAATGGAAGCATAGTCATTCCATACATCATGCAACAAGCAGTAATTTAAACAAACGCGGTACAGGAGATATCTGGATCATGACCGTTGATGAATATGTAGCCGCTTCATTCTGGGGACGTCTGGCTTACCGTTTATATAGAAATCCGATCGTCATGTTTGGATTAGGTCCATTCTATCTATTCCTTGTTTCGAATCGTCTGAATAAAAAAGGCGCAAAAAAGAAGGAACGCATGAATACGTATTTGACAAATGCCGCAATCGTGGTGATTTATGGTTTGTTATGCTTGGCTATCGGATGGCAGGCATTCCTGATGATTCAGGTACCGCTTCTTTTTGTAACTGGATCCCTGGGCATCTGGCTGTTTTATGTACAGCATCAGTTCGAAGATTCTTATTTCGAAGAGGAATCGGAATGGGATTATGTGAAGGCTGCCATTGATGGAAGTTCTTATTATAAACTTCCGAAGGTTTTACAATGGGTAACTGGTAATATCGGTTTTCACCACGTGCATCATCTTAGTCCAAGAGTGCCGAACTATAATCTGGAAAAAGTCCATGATTCCACCCTGCCTTTGCAGCAGGCAACGACAATCACCCTTAGTTCAAGTTTAAAATCACTTCGATTCCGCCTTTATGATGGGGAAAACAAGACGTTTGTAAGTTTTAAAGAGATAAAGGAACGTCTAAATGAGAAAAAATCAAAGTTGGAAATGAATAATAAACGTCCAAGTCTTCAAGGGAAATAAATAGTTAATCAAAAAACCATTCAATTTCCATTGGATGGTTTTTTGATTAAACACCTTAGTATATACTAGGAGAAAAAGAAATAGAGGCGGCGCCATGCAAAGTTGGTATCATATCTTTCCTAAGAACACAGGGCTGAGCCCTTATGTCTGGATCATTTTTTGTATCCTTCCTTTTTACTTCATTTTCAAATCTTCATCGATGTTGGAGACTGTCTTTGGAATCGTCATGATCATTTTGTTTTTCATATCATATGGTCTCTCATTCGTTTCGAAGGGATGGCCCGTATACGTATGGACGGCTATACAAATAGTCATATCCATATCCATGACCATATTTTTCAGCTACATTTACTTTTCACTCTTTTTAGCATTCTTTATTGGGAATGTTCAAAATAAGGTTGGCTTTTTCGTATTATATTCGATCCAGCTATTAGCCACCATCGTATCTGTCAATATTGGATTCATCATGAAAGACCCTACCTTCTTTTCGCAATTTCCCTTTATGCTCATTTGTGTAGTGGGCGTGATCCTTCTCCCATTCAACACATATAATCGGAATAAACGTGATAGGCTGGAAGAACAATTGGAAGATGCACATAAAAGAATTTCCGAGCTTGGCAAAATGGAAGAACGCCAGCGGATTGCCCGTGATCTACATGATACACTTGGACAAAAACTTTCTTTGATTGGCTTGAAAAGTGACCTTGCAGGGAAATTGATTGATTTAAAACCGGAGTCGGCTAAGAAGGAAATCAAGGATATCCGTCAAACGGCGAGGACGGCACTCAAGGAAGTACGGGAAATGGTGTCGGAAATGCGTGGGGCCAAGCTATGCGATGAAATCATCCGGGTCAAGCAAATATTGAAAGCGGCAGAGATAGACTTCAATTTGGAAGGCACAACGGAATTGCAAGATACTCCATTGCTTGTTGAAACGGTTTTAAGCATGTGCTTGAAAGAAGCTGTGACAAATATCGTCAAACATAGCTGTGCCGACTCATGTAATATCGTCATTGAAGAATTACAGACAGGAGTGACGATGAAAGTCCAAGATAATGGAGTGGGACTTTCACATAAATCAGAATTTTTTAAAGGCAATGGACTTCAAGGAATGAAAGAAAGGCTTGAATTCGTTAATGGCAGCCTGGATATTAAATCAACAGATGGAACTGCACTTTATATAAGGGTTCCGAATGCTATAAAAAATAATGGATAGGTGGGATTAACATTGATTAAAATCGTAATTGCTGAAGACCAAAGGATGCTGCTTGGCGCTCTAGGTTCTATCCTTGATCTGGAAGAGGATATGGAAGTTGTCGGAAAAGCGAGCAATGGGGAAGAAGCAATGAATCTCGTTAATCGTCTAAAGCCAGATATCTGCATTACGGATATTGAAATGCCAGTTAAAACCGGGCTTGATGTAGCGGAAGAGATCAAGGATCAGGGCCACCAATGCAAAGTCATCATTTTAACCACGTTTGCACGCCCTGGTTATTTTGAACGAGCCAGAAAGGCCGAGGTGGGTGGATATCTGCTGAAGGATAGTCCAAGTGAGGAACTGGCGAACTCGATCCGTGTCATCATGGACGGTCGGCGCATATATGCTCCTGAGCTGGTGGATATGGCTTTTGAAGAAGAAAACCCTTTGACTGAAAGAGAGTGTCAAGTGCTCCAATTAATTGCAGATGGTAAGAATACAAAGGAAATTGCCAGCCAGCTTTATCTGACCAATGGAACGGTCCGTAATTATATTTCGGTCATTCTTGATAAATTGGATGTAAGCAATCGCGTTGAAGCTATTGTAAGATTCAAGGAAAAGGGCTGGTCAAAAGATTGATCAAAGGGTACATCCCTTTTGGAGCGATTGGCTTGGAGGCTTCGTAAATCAAAAGACACAGTGTTAAGATTAGGATATGGTATATTAGATTTTATTACATATGTACAGGAAGGTGTTGACCATTATGCAAAAAGCTACATTTGCAGGAGGCTGTTTTTGGTGCATGGTGACACCATTTGAAGAACAACCCGGGATTGGGGGAATCATATCCGGTTATACAGGGGGACATGCTGAAAACCCTACTTACGAGGAAGTGAAGACGGGAACTACGGGACATTATGAAGTCGTCGAGATCACTTTCGATCCCCTGTTATTTCCTTATGAAAGACTGCTTGAACTATATTGGCAGCAAATCGATCCAACCGACGATGGCGGTCAATTCCATGACAGGGGAAGCCAGTATCGAACGGCCATCTTTTATCATGACGAAGCTCAAGAGAAACTGGCCATTGAAGCGAAAGAAAAGGTTGCAGCCAGCGGGAAATTCCGGAAACCCATCGTAACGGAAGTCCTTCCTGCCCAAACCTTTTATCCTGCCGAAGAATACCATCAAGGCTTTCATAAAAAAAACAAAGATGATTATAAAGCGGACCGTGCGAAATCAGGACGCGATGAATTCATTGACCAGCATTGGAACGGTGAATGAACTGGATCATTATTAAACGATCCAGTTCATTGACCAGCATTGGAACGGTGAATGAACTGGATCATTATTAAACGATCCAGTTGATTACAGGTATCGGCTCTCTTTCCGCTGACTGTCTGCCAAGCTTCCTCGCCGCAAGCGGCAGTGTGGTCTCGGCAAGCCAGTTATTCGGGATGAGGCCGTTCCGAACCCCATTTTGTCGACAAACTGTGACTATGGAAATATTCCATAGTCTTTTTATTATGGTTAGCCATTGATACTTAGGCTTAGCTATGGAGAAATTTTTAATGATTGTGAGGGTATGGTGTCTGTAAAGAACAACTTGGACTTTTCACATCCGATTCTTTTTTTTGACCTTTTAAAGTAATTATTTCATGGGATTTTTATGCAGAGTGTTCAATTTCTCATGATATTTTCATTTTTATTCAGTACACTAAGAGGTGGGTGGTGGTAATCATGAATAAAAGGATTTTAATAATAGAAGATGAAGAAAAAATCGCGAGGATCCTCCAGCTGGAACTTAATCATGAGGGTTATCTAACTGAATCGGCTTTTACCGGAAAGACAGGTCTGCAAAGGGCAGAATCCGAAGAGTGGGATTTAATCTTATTGGATGTGATGCTACCCGAGTTGAATGGCATAGAAGTACTTAGACGTTACCGGAAAAAGAATGGATCTACACCAGTCATTCTTCTAACCGCAAGGGATGCTGTACCAGACAAGGTGAATGGCCTGGACCATGGTGCGAATGATTATGTAACGAAACCGTTTGAGATAGAAGAGCTGCTGGCCCGGATCCGTGCTTGTTTTCGTACAAATGTACGTGAGAGCCAATCAGAAGGGAAAGCGGATGAACTTAAGGTCCATGATCTGCAATTGAGCCTTGGTACAAGGGACCTTCTCAGGCAAGGCAACAGGATCGAGCTGACTTCCCGCGAGTTCGATTTGCTGGTATATCTATTGCAAAATAAAAATCAAGTACTCTCAAGGGAGCAAATACTTACACATGTATGGGGATATGACTTTGCAGGGGATACGAATGTGGTTGATGTGTATATCCGTTATTTACGAAAAAAAATAGATTACCCCTTTGATTTGCAGCTCATACATACTTACCGCGGGGTAGGGTATAGCTTGAAGGAGCCGGTATGAAGATTCGGACGAAAATCCAATCGTACTCCAGTCTTTTTTTAAGCGTCATGCTTATATTGTTGAGTATCATCGTTTTAATCGCCTTTCTCTTGATATCTGTTGAGAGGGAAAGGGATCTGCTCGAAGATAAAGCTTCATTAATTGAAGAAAATATCCTGACGAAAGATTTGATTTCCGGTGATCCCGATTTAATGGAGCCGTATACCCCTGATGATGGAATGGTGCGGATATTTGGCACAGATGGAAGGTTGGTAAAATCGTTTACGGATGAAGAGGACCTTGAGGGGCTAGCGGTTAAATCCATTAATGAGAAAGGATTTGATTTTAGCAAAGCTGATGGGGATTACGTGTTGACCTACCGTTACGCATATCCCGAAGAAGGGAAGAAGCTAGGAATGATCGAGGTGACACAGCCGCAGGATACCCTCCTTGAAAATTTATCGACTCTTGCCCTCGTATTAGGTGGTGCATCCCTTTTTGTCATTCTTCTATCCATTTTTGCCGGTAAATGGCTGGCCAATCTAATCCTCAAACCCATATCGATCATGAGCGGGACAATGATGGAGATTGAGAAAAGCGGAGAATTCAAAAGGATACCGCTTTCGGATCAATCAAAGGACGAGCTACAGGTAATGGGGGTGTCATTCAACAGGATGATAGAAAGGCTTGAGCGGAATTATAACCGACAGCAGCAATTCCTTTCAGATGCTTCACATGAATTGAAAACACCGATTACGGTCATAGAAAGCTACTCCTCACTATTGAAACGCTGGGGAATGAAGGATGAGGCGATTCTGGAAGAGGCGGTGGAGGCAATCCATCATGAAGCCATCCGGATGAAACAGCTGACGGAACATCTACTTCAATCCGCTTCCCAAAGTGAACCTTCAAAGGATATTGAAGGAAAAGTCGAACTTATTTCGTTTTGTGAACAGATTGCCCAAACATTTAGAAGGACGGCAAACCGTGAAATAAAGATACAATCCGAGTTTAAGGAAATATATGCAATGGCCATTTCCAGCAAGCTTGAACAGGTGCTTGTCATCCTATTGGACAATGCCATGAAATATAGTGAATCGGATATACAAATCCTGATAAAACGGAGGGCTAATGAAATTTTCATTGGTGTTAAAGATCAAGGGGCAGGGATATCACCAGAACATCTACCGCATGTATTTGAACGTTTTTATCGCGTGGATTCATCAAGGGCAAGGAAAACGGGAGGCAATGGACTCGGGCTTTCCATCGCTCGAACACTTGTCGAGTCATTCGGAGGTAAACTGGAAATTCAAAGCGAAGTGGGAGAGGGGACGTTGGTGACTATTACTCTTTCTCATCAAATTCTAATCTAGCGCTCATGTTCGTTTCATGAATGATGTTTATTATTAAGGTAACAACTCAAAGGAGGAATTATTCATGAAAAAGCAGTGGGCTACGATAAAAGAAGGTATCATTCAAAAGAAAAAGGTAATCTTGACGGTTTCCATAGCTTCTGTATTGCTTTTCGGCGGTGCCGCTGGAACTGCGGTATATGCAGTCAATAAGAGTGCGTTATCTGAGGATGAGGCTATCAAAATGATTTCAGAAAAACTGGGCGGTAAGGTTACTCAATTTGAAAAGGATTGGGACCAGCCGATGACCTATGAGATGACCGTTAAAACGAATGAAGGCTATCAAGATGTAGAGGTCGATGCTGAAAAAGGAGAGATTCTTTCTCGGGAGATGGAAGACGAAGACGATGAGGATATGAGCACACAACAAGCAGTGGAAATTGCAAAAATCAGCATGGATCAAGCTGAAAAGATTGCCTTGAAAGAGGTGGAGGGTCAAGTGACGGATGCAGAGCTTGATTCAGAGAATGGCATACTTGTGTACGAGTTGGAGATAAACCAGGGACAAAAGGAATATGATGTAGTGATAGATGCCACTACGGGGAAAGTATTGAAAAACCAGTTGGATGATTAATCAATATCTAGAACTGAAATGTGTGAAGGATTTGCCAAGTGGCAGATCCTTTTTTATTCACAATGGCAATCTGATTGAAAAGTGAGGCCGATCCAGACTCCCATTTTCCTACATATAAATTTTGAATTACTCTTTCTCAGCCGATCTAAGAAGGTATTAAATGGGGGACTCGCGAATAGGGGCAATAAGGAATTTTATTCAATGGAGGAATGGCGATGGAGAGTTTAGAAAGGGCACTGATATTAAGGGGCAGGAAAGAATTCAAAAAATCCAATCAATTATTGATGGATTTGGCAAAGCAAAATCCAGAGGATGCAGTCATACAGTATCAGTGTGCCTGGAGTTTGGATATTCTAGGACTAGAGGTAAAGGCGGTGCTCCATTATGAAGCTGCCCTCAAACTAGGTTTGCCGGATGAGGACGCAAAAGGAGCCTACCTAGGGCTGGGGAGCACATATCGCACCATTGGGGAATATGAAAAATTAAAACGGACATTGGAAGCGGGGCTGGCAAAGTTTCCTGAGGATAGGGCTTTATTGGTATTCAGGGCCATGTCATTTTATAATTTGGGCCGACATGATCTAGCGATGGAATCCTTATTGAAAATAATTGCGGAAACCTCTAATGATCGAGAAATACAATCTTATGTAAAGGCCATAGAATTCTATAGTGATAAACTGGATAAAGTTTTCTTGGAATCGTAATCATTCATCCCCAAACTATCCACAAAGCGTGCATAAACAAGTCATTAATACATATTCGAAATGAATTAATCAACAAAATTCAACAAAAATGAAGGGAAATGTTTATCGATGACTTGTTTTTAGTCATTTTACAGGCAAAATAATGTGGATAACCTCGGGTTGTGGATAACTTTTCGTTGTTATTCACCCCTTTTCCACAGGTAATCCACATATTCACCTTTATATGATAAAAATCACTGAAAAAGCGATTAAGCATCCATGAATTTGTTTCTGTAGTGACTTAAGGCAAGTAGCGGGTAAATATAGCGATAGCTGTGATAATGGGTATACAAAACGCTTGCCATGAGCTGGCCTGCAGGATAGTCATTGGTCCAGTTTTCTTTTTGAGCTTCGCGGGTGAGATAGGTGATGCCCTTTTCAATTTCAGGTGTGGGTTTGTCAGATGTTGCAATCAACGCATCCACAGCCCAAGCCGTATGTGTCAGGGTACTGGTCCCGAGAGGCATATAATGCTGCTTGATGTCACTATAACAAGATTCACCCCAGCCGCCATCTTTATTTTGGATTTTCTTTAACCAGGAGATGGCCTTTTTGATGGCAGGATGTTCAGAGGAATGCCCTACGGCCTTCATGCCAGTCAGTGCCGACCATGTGCCATATAGGTAACATATTCCCCAGCGTCCGTACCAGGAGCCGTCCTGCTCCTGATTTTTCAAGAGCCAATCTACGGCCTTTTTGCTGACTTTCCCAGGTTTCTTCAAATTTGTATAGTTCCCTAGAAATTCAAGCGTCCTGCCTGTTAAATCAGCTGTCGACGGATCAGTCAAGATGTAATTTGATCCTTCGAAAGGAATGAGATGTACCCATTTAGGATCGCTTTCTCGTTCAAATGCGGGAAATCCTCCATCGTCATTTTGCATGGAAATTGTAAAGGCGACACCACGCTGCCAGCTGTCCAGATTATCAGGTCTTGTTTGCATTTGACCTGCAAGCGCCCGTAATGATGCCGTCGTATCATCTACATCTGGATTCATTGTATTCAAATCAGAGAAACCCCAGCCACCTGGGACCGCGTCAGGATTATGAATTAACCAATCTCCATACATATAATGCTGGCGTGACAGTAAATACTGATTGGCGGACTTTACAGTTTCATCTTTTGATGGCAGTCCGGCTTCTTGCAGGGCATAACTGATTAAGGATGTATTCCAAACATGTGCTGTTGTAAGTTGGATATGTGTGTGACCATCAACGGAACAGGACATTCCCTTCAAACCGGAAACAGCTTTTAGGATTACAGGATCTTTTTTCGAGTAGCCGGTTGAAAGTAGGGCAAAAATCATGAAAAAGGTAGGCCCAAAATAATTATACAACGTTCCGTCGGGTTCTAGCCGGTCGAGCATAAATCGTTTTGTGGTTTCTAGGGCCAAGGAATGAAGATAATCTGGATAACCAATTAAAGTTTTGACACCTGTTTGAAGTTTGGAAAAGAAGGAGCGGTATTCGTCGGTTCGATATTCCTTCCACACTTGCTCTTCAGACCGTTCCTCCCTTGTTTGATATAAATCTTTTAAACTAGGTGTGTTTGGGGACATGATCTGGAACCTTTTATGTCCTAGTAAAAGCAAAGGGACCATGGTGACACGGCCATATACGGATAGGTCATAAATGCTGAAGAAGAAGGTTGGCGGCAGTAATATAGCTTCGAGCGGGATCGGGAATAGGAGTGGCCATTTATATTGTCCAGTGATGGTGAGCATCATTTTAGTTAACATTTTGGCCTGTTTAATTCCACCCTTGGAAAGAATGAATTGTTTGGCTTTCCTCATATGAGGATCTTGTTTTTTTCGCAGTCCGCTATAAAGGAGACCATAATAAGCTTCAATAGTGACTGAAAGATTACCGTCTTTTTCATCATGGAAAAGTCTCCAAGAGCCGTTTTCCGTTTGTCTGCTTTCAATCCTTTTTACTAATGCCTCTATTAAAGAGGCATCTTCTATTTCTAAAACTTTAAGTAAAATAATCATATAGGCATCAGCTGTTATCCCAGTGTCAAAGGGATAATTCCAAGATCCATCTGCTGATTGGTCTTGTTTTAAGCGATGAATAAGGCGGTTCATTTCCAATTGCACATGCTGGTTCAAAGTCGTTCCCCCTCTTAAACACATCGTCCGTTTATATATATATTCAAAGACTCTCAACACATTCAAAAAATAAAGTCCGCCAATAGGCTTAAAAGTGAATTAAATAGGAGTTCAAAAATAAAACGCTTCAGCAACGAAAGCTGCTAAAGCGTTTTAGAAAGTAATCGAAATGCATTATTTAACTGGTAATGCTGATTGTTTCATGTAGCGGTAAATAGGTAATTCTCCGCCCTTAACAGCGGGAATGAAATTGAATGTCACGTAGCTGTCCATGCCTTCTGGTTCGAGGGCCAGGGAAATGAAGTTAGCGTCAGGTTGGTCCATGTTAAATACATAGGTTCCTTTTGGAAAAACCCGAGTTTTTGAAGTAACGGTGGTCGTGACTTCCCTTGTGGAATGTCCGCTTTCCAGTTCAGCGGAAACTTTTAGATCCTTGACCCTATAGTTTTCAACAGCTACTTTCATAGGTCTTTTTAGTTTTTTGACTTCTACTCCCAATAGCTGAAGTTTCTTGGCAATATCTTTATATTCGGGTGGAAGGATATAGGCTGTCGGACGATCTCTAACCAGCGTAGGGTAGGCAGCGGTAGAATCCAGCCAATCGATGGTGGTATCTACCTTTTTGGCTTTCGCTATATCGACCACTGTTAACCTTTGATTTTTCATTAATTTATTTTGGCTGGTGATGACAATTTTGTCATTATCATTTGCTTTTCTCCCTTTTTTCACCACTTCATTTTCCGCCTGCTTGACCACCTTTTTTACTTCATTGGCCTGATCAGCCGTCGTTTTAATGAAGGCAGCCTGAGCTGAAGCTTGTGCATAAACACGACGTTTGAAGTCAGTACGGCCGATATTGATACCCCTTGTTTCAATTAAATAGGTCATTGTATTTTTCAATCCGAGAGCGTTGCGACCGATGCGGGCTTCTGTGCTTCCTTCAGTAGCGGTAAGAATTCCAGTATCAGAAGTATCGAGTGTATAGTAATCATGATAGGAAAGCTTTTCTTTTTCCAATGCTTTGAAAACATTAGGTAAAAGCAGTTCATCGGATGCTTTTCGAAGCTGTTCCGGAATATTTAAATTCTTTGCAGATGAAATGAGCAGATCATAGGAAGCGATGGATCCATTTGCGCCTACCTTTTTAAGGGGAGCGGGGTTCACTGTATATTCATGTACATCAAGAATGACTTCAGGCCCATAATCATTGATGGTTTGATGAATAGTCTGTACTTCAGGATACTCCACTTTTAAATAGTCCCTATTCGCATCCATGTCATTTGCGGTAAAACGTTTGAAGTAATAGGAGCCATCTGGATTTACGCGTGGAACGATGGCAATGTTCACTTTATCGAGGACGTCACCAAGTTTTCCTTCGGCAAGCCATTGTGCAATGACTAATGTTGATTCACCTGAGGCGGGTTCATTGCCATGGATCTGACCTTGTATCCAAATCAATGGTTTACGGGAATCCTTATTGAGTTTTTTTGAATCCTTGCTGAAAAGAAGCATGGGGATGTCGCGTCCTTCTATTGATTTACCTATCGTCTTGACTTGGATGTTCTTATTTTTATGGGAGAGGGAATTGATATGACCAATCATTTCTTCTTGGCTCGTAAAAGCGATCTTGCCTTGTATAAAGGCAGGGGTCTTGAAAGAAACATTAGGTTCAGGGAAAAGGTAGGAGAGGTTATCAGGTTGAATATAGCTTGGACCATTTCCATAATAAGGGGTGAATTCTTCTGTCATTGCGATGGGGTTCTGGCTAGGCAATCCAGTGACAAGACCTAGGGTTACGAAAGAAACGATGGTAGGAATGATTTTTTTCACGGACGTCCTCCTATATATCTTTTTCCATAAATTATCATATATTAAGCTATATATACAGTATAACCGTAGGAACTAGAGAAAAACAGGAAGTATCTACTAGATCAATAAAGGCATTCCATGGCTTGCAGCCCAGTAAAACTCTCTCTGTCAAAAAAAGAGTGTGGATGTTTTTCGATTACATAAGGGAATGACTCTGATGCATAAACTTCCCAAGGGATTATCTTTCTAAGGGGAATGGTGGCAGAAAAAAAGTTAGTAATTACTTTTCGTAGTTATTCATCCCCTGGATTCTGTATACATAGAGGTAGATAGTTGAAATTTCCATAATAAAATACGGTTCAAGCAATTTGCTTGGCCCGTATCATTTCAATTCATCATATAACTGATTTAAAAGATTCCGTGCATCCTTGGCGTTCATTATCTGGCCATTCACTTTCGCATAGGGGGTTTGCTTACAAAGTTTACACTCACTTAAACATTCATATTCCTTATATTGAATCCTTGGATTCGCTAAGAATTTACCATAATCAGCAACCGTTTGTTCATCAAGGAAGCGGTCAAGATTATTTTGGCAAAATTCAATCTGGATTTTCCCTTTTTTTGTGAACACTTTAGATAGGAAGTTTTTCATCACATCGCTTCTTTCATTAGAAGAGTAAATATTTGTTATTATGATTTTATCACTTCCTGCAGCGAAATGCATGAGTGGTTCTTCCATTATCCGGAGTTTATCAAAGTAATTCCCTTGTATTTGTTGACACATGTCAAAGAAATGGTAGAATAAGAATGAATGATAATGATAATGAATCTCATTATCATGAATGTGAGAACCCTGTAACTATTGTCTCATGAACCTCATTTCAATAGGGGATTGTACAATAGTCTTTATTCATAAATTTTTAATTAAAAATATTATCGCTGTATTTACTGAGATAGGAAGAGTAGGAAATGTAGATGAAGATAAGATATTTAGTCATGTCGTTAATCGTTTTATCATTTACCTCATTATTCATTGGTGTAAAAGATATTACCCCCCTGGATATATTGGATCTAAGTGATGATAAAGTGCAAATCATGCTGCAAAGCCGTTTCCCCAGAATGATGACCATAATCATTGCCGGCGTGGTGATGAGTATAAGCGGTCTGATCATGCAGCAATTGAGCCGCAATAAATTTGTATCCCCTACGACTGCCGGTACCATGGATTCTGCAAGGCTTGGACTTCTTCTTGCCATTATCATTTTTCCATCGGCAGCACTTATTGAGAAAATGGCATTCGCTTTCATATTCGCTTTGGCAGGTACATTCTTGTTCATGAAAATTCTTGATCAAGTGAAATATAAGGATACGATTTTCATTCCATTGGTTGGTTTGATGTTTGGTAATATCGTCGGTTCCATCTCGACATTCTTTGCTTATAAGTATGATTTGATTCAAAGCCTCAACACATGGATGAATGGTGATTTCTCGATGATCATGTCGGGAAGGTACGAACTAATATATGTAAGTATCCCTTTAGTCATTCTCGCATACTTCTTTGCCAATAAATTCACTGTGGCAGGGATGGGTGAGGAGTTTGCTATTAATCTAGGGCTGAATTATAAACTTATAGTCAATTTTGGGCTGATCATCGTGGCATTATCCTCCACTGTTGTCCTGTTAACGGTGGGAACGATTCCTTTCATAGGATTGATCGTACCAAATATTGTATCCCTTTACCTTGGTGATAATTTGAAAAAGAGTCTTTCTCATACAGCGTTGCTAGGGGCAGTATTCCTATTGATCTGCGATATCCTGGGCAGGATCATCATATATCCATTTGAAATTCCGATTGGACTCGTGGTTGGTGTGATAGGAAGCGCCGTATTTATCTATCTGATAATGAGGAGAAAGGCATATGAATAATAAAAGTAAGATCATTATATTAGCTGTTCTGGCAGCAGCTTTAACGGCAGGTTACATATTTTGGGACCTTGGCCCGAATTGGGATTATGCACTGCCGAGAAGGGTCATAAAAATCATTGCCATCATCGTGGTAGGTTGTGCGATAGCCTTTTCAACAGTGATTTTCCAAACGGTTACGAATAATAAAATCCTGACACCAAGCATTTTGGGACTGGACTCCATGTATATGCTGATCCAAACTGGAGTGATTTTCCTCTTCGGTTCAACGCATATCATGATCATGAATAAAAATCTCAATTTCCTGGTTACACTTACGGCCATGCTTATTTTTTCCAGCCTGCTGTTCAAGTTCATGTTCAAGAAAAACCGAAATATTTACTTTCTATTGTTGATCGGTATCATATTCGGGACCTTATTCGGCAGCATGTCTTCCTTTATGCAGGTATTGATTGACCCGAATGAATTTCAAATGATACAAAATAAAATGTTTGCCAGTTTCAATAATGTCAACACTGACCTGTTAACATTAGCGATTATCCTCATGATAGCGGCAATGATATATTTTATGAGATTTTTGAAGTATTTAGATGTCATGTCACTAGGGAGGGACCAAGCCATAAACTTGGGTGTGGATTACGATTTTGTAACGAAACGGGTTTTAATCGTCGTCACGATTTTAATTTCCATTTCAACTGCCCTGATCGGTCCAATCACGTTCCTCGGATTACTTGTTGCAAATGTGGCTTATCAATTCATTAAGTCCTATCAGCATAAACATATCATCCCGGGTGCAATGCTGATTAGTGTGATTGCCTTGGTCGGCGGTCAATTCATTGTAGAGAGGATCTTTACGTTCTCTACCACCTTGAGTGTCATTATCAACTTTGTCGGCGGTGTCTATTTCATCTATCTTCTATTAAAGGAGAATAAATCATGGTAGAAGTGAAAAATTTATTCAAAAAATATAATAGTAAAACGGTTGTCGAGGATGTTTCCATTGAAATAACGAAAGGGAAAATCACATCTTTCATCGGTCCTAATGGAGCGGGGAAAAGTACAGTCCTTTCAATGATCAGCCGGCTCATTACCCGGGATTCAGGGGAAGTCCTGATTGAGGGGAAGGATATGGGGAAATTCAATAGCAATGAACTTGCTAAAAAGATTGCCATCTTAAAGCAGGCTAACCACATCAATATCCGTTTAACGATTCGTGAACTTGTCGCCTTTGGCCGTTTTCCTTATTCACAAGGTAAACTGACTAAAGAGGATTGGAAGTATGTCGATGAAGCGATTGAATATATGGAACTTGGCGAAATGCAGGATAAGTTTCTTGACCAGCTTAGCGGCGGGCAACAGCAGCGGGCATTCATTGCCATGGTTATTGCTCAGAATACGGAGTATGTACTTCTTGATGAGCCTCTGAACAATCTTGATATGAAGCATTCCGTCCAAATCATGAAGGTATTGAGGAGATTGGCCGATGAATTAGGGAAAACGGTCATAATCGTCATTCATGACATTAATTTTGCATCCTGTTATTCCGACTATATTGTCGCATTGAAGGATGGCAAGGTTGTTCATAATGGACCTACCGAACAAGTGATCAGCTCCGAAGTATTAAAGGAAATCTATGATATGGATATTGAAATCCAAAATATCAATGACAATAAGATCTGTGTGTACTTCACGTAAGAAAAAGCCATTTGGTTTTAAATTACTTCAGTATTCGTAGCCGTCTCAGATTCACTTCATACGCTCATTAGGCTGTTAAAAGTTGGCGGGCGCCCAAGGTTTTTAGCCGCCTCCTGTTTATATCCAGGGAAAGCGATGCAGGTGAATTCTGTGAAGGTGAGGATTCAATCTGTAATTTTAAATAAAAAAATACTTTTCGAGGTGACCATGATGATTAAGAAGTTATCTTTACTGCTTTTAGTTGCAATGCTGGCTGTAGTGGCTGTAGCTTGCGGATCAGTTAAGGAAAAAGAAGAATCAGGTACGAAAAAAGAAAGTGCTAAAAGCGAAGAATTTACGGTTAAGCACCTACTAGGCGAAACGAAAGTAAAAACAAACCCTAAAAAAGTTGTTGTATTCGATATGGGTGCTCTTGATACTCTAGATAAATTGGGTGTGAAAGTAGCAGCTGTTCCTCATGATGGCCTTCCAAAATATCTTTCTAAATATAAAGGTACAACTGAAAATGCCGGCGGTTTAAAAGAACCTGACTTCGAAAAGATCAACGAGATGGCTCCTGACTTAATACTGATTTCTGGCCGTCAAACTGAAGCATATAAAGAATTAAGTAAAATTGCCCCTACTGTTTATGTAGGTGTAGATACTGCAAATTATATGGAATCCTTTAAAGAAAATGTAACACTTTTGGGTAAAATCTTCGATAAAAAAGACGAAGCGGCTAAAGAATTAGCACGTGTTGATGAAAACATTAATGCTTTGAAAGAAAAAGCTCCGAAGGATAAAACTGGTTTAATCGTTCTTGCTAGCGGTGGAAAAGTAAGTGCTTATGGACCGGATTCAAGATTTGGAATTATCCATGATGTATTCGGTGTACCTGCTGTAGATGATAAATTGGAGGTATCTACACATGGTCAAAGTATTTCATTCGAATACATTGCTGAAAAGAATCCAGACTATCTATTCGTTGTAGATAGAGATGCGGTTGCCGGTGATGGAGCTGCAGCAAAAAAAACTGTTGAAAATGACATTGTAAAAAATACAAAGGCTTTTAAAGAAGGAAACATCATTTATCTTGATCCTAACTACTGGTACTTATCTGGCGGCGGTTTAGAATCTGTTGATGAAATGGTTAAAGAAGTTTCTAAAGGGCTTAAGTAATTAAATATAGTTTAAAAGCAAATCCTGCCCTCGATTTAGGACAGGATTTTTTTTATTTTTTATAATAAAGCTGAATGAAAGTATATATAATAACAAAGGGAAGAAAAGAAATCACTTAAGGAAACCAATAATGCCGGTTACAACAGCTTGTAAGGTCTTCACACTCAATAAAGGGAAAATGAATAGGACAAGGTTCATATTAGACCCTGTTGTAGCTGCTAGGGCTTATATGGGCGGCTACCGAAAGAAAATAACTCTTCAGCCAAACAAATAACAACGTAAAAAAAATAGTTTCTTCCTATTATAATGTCAACTGCATTGATGCTTGATGCAGTTTCTGGTTCCGGTCTGGTTTTAAATTGTAATTTAAGTGAACATTGGTAAATAGATTGGTAAATAATCTTAAAAACTAATACATGAACATTCATGAAAACTAAGAGTAATTGAATCTCCATCATACTAATTACTTCAAGTAATATAGGCAAATTTGGTGTCATTTACTATCAGGAGAAATTAATTCAATAAAAGTAGATCAACTGAAGTCAAGACGGGAATGATGTCGATATAACGCGAAATGAGTTTACGAAACAGGCCTCAAAAACTTTTGTTATTTTATGGGATTTTAACTTGAGAGGATGCAGTAAATGAACGGGTTAACTTAGCAGGCTTTTGGTTCTTACAGATGAATAGAAAGTGCGGGGGAGCGATGCATCAATGTAATCGTCAATCAAATTTCAGATGTCGAATTATCGGGAAAGAAATCCTCTAAACATCTAATAGCATTCAATGATTGAAGGTTTATATCTTTACATATTTTGTAATGTGCTGGTGTTTTTATAAAGAGTCGTTTATAATGATAAAAGCCTGAAGGAAGTTAAACTAAATAGTGACGGTGATCCACAGTAACCCAAAAAAGTTACGGTGATATTTATTGGATTAAGACATGGAATTCCTATATATTTGTTATAGAAAATCAAGACGGTCGAAACTCTGTTACTTTTTCAAAAGTTGTTCATAAGCTAAAGAAGTGTTCTGGATCATAAGGGTTATTGATGTGACAAAAGGTGGTTTGCACAGTCTTGACTATCTGATTGAAAGAATGCTATCATAAGGTTTCCGATTTTCCGTCTTTTGTAAGTATGTAAAAATTTATATAAATAAACCACTAGATTAATAGAGGTGAGAGCATGAATAATTTTCTTAAAAAAAGCCGGCATTTATTTGCAGATAACATACTAGGCTTTTTCTTTATTGCGGTAGTCTTGTTTTGGATAAAAACGTATATTGGATATCGAGTTGAATTCAACTTAGGTATTGAGAATGGACTACAACAGTTTTTGCTATTCATAAACCCGATTAGTTCAGCCATTTTATTCTTTGGGTTGGCATTACTGGCGAAAGGTAAAAAATCGTTTAAATGGATCATCGGATTGAACTTATTGATGTCCTTATGGCTATTCTTCAATATTGTTTACTACCGTTCATTTACCGATTTCATTACATTACCAACCTTGACACAAGTGCAAAATAATGCCGGGGATTTGGGACCGAGTATTTTAGAATTATTTAAATCCCATGATGTATTTTATTTCCTTGATACGGCACTTTTGATTGTGTTGTATAGTTTCAAAGACTTTAAAGTGGAAAACTTCAAAGTCAAACGCCGTACGGTTGGAATGATTTATCTTGCAGGGCTTGCAATTTTTGCTATTAATTTAGGACTTGCTGAAAAGGATCGTCCGCAATTATTGTCAAGAACATTCGACCGGAATTATATTGTCAAATATCTGGGTATGTTCAACTATACGGTATATGATGCCGTTCAGAATACTAAAACGTACGCTCAGCGTGCAACTGCAAATAGCACGGATATCGCGGAAGTGGTCAATTATACGAAGGCAACAAGCGCTGAACCGAACCCTAAGTATTTTGGTGCAGCAAAAGGTAAAAATGTCATATACCTGCATTTGGAATCCATGCAGAATTTCATGATCGATTATAAGTTGAACGGGGAAGAAGTAACTCCATTTCTAAACTCACTTGCACATGAGAAGTCAGATTTCATGTACTTTGATAACTTCTTCCATCAAGTAGGCCAAGGTAAAACGGCAGATGCTGAATTCATGCTTGAAAATTCCCTGTTCGGTTTACCACAGGGGGCAGCATTCACAAACCGAGCCCAAAATACGTATCAAGCGGCACCTGCGATTTTAGGAGAAAAAGGATACACATCTGCTGTTTTCCATGGTAATTACAAATCTTTCTGGAACCGAGACCAGATGTATAAGGCTCTTGGGTTCAATCAATTTTTCGATGCAAGCCATTATAATATGGAGAATAAAGAAGAAGTGCTAAGTTATGGTTTGATGGATAAACCTTTCTTTAAAGAATCGATTCCAATGTTAGAAACGCTTAAACAGCCTTTCTATACAAAATTCATAACGGTATCTAATCATTTCCCATATGCCATGGACCAGGACAAGGCAACAATCGGTAAGCAAACGACAGGTGATGCTTCCGTTGATAATTACTTCCAAACTGCACGCTACGCAGACGAAGCGCTTAGGGAGTTTTTCGTTTATCTGAAGAAATCCGGTCTGTATGATAACTCAGTAATCGTTATGTATGGCGATCACTATGGTATTTCGGAAAACCATAAAGAAGCCATGTCAAAAGTGCTTGGCAAGGATGTTGGCGCATTTGAGAACGCCCAATTGCAGCGTGTACCATTATTGATTCATGTTCCAGGTGTTAAAGGCGGGGAAATGCACCAATACGGAGGACAGATTGACCTTCTCCCGACTTTATTGCATTTGTTAGGAATTGAATCTAAAGATTATGTACAATTCGGTTCTGACTTATTGTCTAAAGATCATAATGAAGTTGTACCTTTCAGGAATGGTGATTTTGTAACACCAGATGTTACTTCCATTAAAGGAAAATACTTCGATACGAAAACAGGAGAACTGGTCAAGGAAAATGATGACATCCGCAATTATAAAAAGAGAGTTGAAAAGATGCTCAATTTATCCGACCAAGTGGTGAACGGTGACTTACTCCGTTTCTATACTCCAAAGGGTTTTAAGCCAATTAACCCTGCTGATTATGATTACACATATAATGAAGAAGGTTCAAAGGAATCCGATTCTGATAAATAAGCTGAAAAACAGGCAGGAAGCCATTGCTTCCTGCCTGTTTTTTTATATGCGTTAGATCATGCTTCATTGGTCATCATGGCAACATAATTTCTTATTTCTTCAGGCTTTCCCGCGTATTTTTCTGCACGCAGTTTATCTTTCATGATTTTATCCTTTGCTTTGATCAGGATTTCTTCACCCATGGATTGTGGCACGACAACGACTCCATCTATGTCCCCTATGATGATATCACCTGGAAACACTGTGACACCTCCACAGGAAATGGGGATATTAGTTTGCCCTACACCAGCCTTGCCACTTGAGGCAACCGTTGTCCCTTTACTGAAAACAGGGAAATTCATTTCTTTAATTGCTTCAAGATCACGAATGACTCCATCGACTACGAGACCGCCAATTTCCATGGTCTGCATCATGCCGACAACAAAGTCACCTGCTATTGCACGGTATGTATCACCTTTGCTGTCAACGACTATTATATCTCCAGGTCTTGCTTCGCCGATTGCTTTCAAGACGGCTGAATTATCACCGACGGGCATCTGTACGGTTAAAGCACGTCCGGCAAAATGAAACTTTTCTTTTAAGGGTTTAATCGCTGATTCCAGATTGTTCAATCCCTCCATTGCATCTGAAATGGCCGTGGTGGGCAAATTCCTAAACTGTTGAATGAGAGTATCCATGAATATGATTCCTCCTTGAAGGTTATGAATATAGTCTAATTATACACAAATTTCGTAATTTTCCATTTATTTTTGCTTATCGGTAAAATGGGAAATGTGATGAAGTTCTTCTGTCATAAGGGGGCAAGGCAAGTCAATGGTTTAATCAATCGATTGATTAAATTTTCATGTTCATGGAGTATCCTTTACACATCGCGTTTCCTACTTGTTCTGTATGTACTTCTATATAGCCTGTTTACTTCATTCGCCTATGTCATCAAGAGGGAAATATCTCAGTTATCCTGCCTCGAGCGACGGCGCAGTGAAGCGGTCCTTAAGTGGAACCGGTGTGAGGGAGATCACTAAAGAGTTTTCAGCAATCTTCAAAGCAGGAGCAAAACCAAGACGGAGGTTGCCAATGTAAGCCAAAGGGGGCTAAAAACTTCTGGATGAATGATCAAAAAAATGATTCCTGCTATAACGGCAGCCTGTTGTATGGTTATATGTCTAATGAAGTGTATTCCGGCTTTAAAACAGGCTTTAAGTAGAGGCATATGATTCATTTTCATTCCTCCTTTTTCTTTCAATAATATGACCAGGCATAAAAGAAAATACATGGGGATTCGTTTTCTGCTCAAGGATTACGGGTATAGTAAAGGTAAAATAAAAGGAGGAATCATAGGTGGTTATTGTATATATTAGTCTTGCCCTCTTTATCGGATCGATCATCTATTTCGCTTTTTTTGCTTTCAAAACATTTAAGGATTCCAAACCGACAATTGAAAGTGTGACTGAAACTGTTTCACGCATTCAGGCAAAAACGGATCAGATTAAATCAGAGACGGATCAACTCGCCATGACTCAGCAAGAAATCACAGAAGATGTTCAATATAAAAAAGAGGCTGTACAATATACGGTTGATGCCGCTAAAAAAACACCGGAACCTTTCAAAAATATTTGGTTTACCATAAAAGGCGACAAATGGAAGCTTAGAAATAAAAGTGATGCATAGGCGTTTGCCCGAATTTGGAAATGCACATGATATCGTAAAGTAATAAAAGATTTGTTGAAATTTTACCGGAATGGTTCAGGAGAAACGCGCAGGGATCTGCTTACACGGAGGGGAAAAAGCCCGAGAGGTTATGATTATGACCTATCGGGCTTTTTTTGTATTGGGAGAGGAAAAAGAGATGGCTTTGATTCAATTGTGATTGCGTGAATATTTAATATAGGCGATGAGTTTAAAATATAATGATTGCTGGCATGGTTATTAGTTTTTTTATCATCGGCGATAAAAATCATTGCATAGGGAACCCATTATGCCATTTGGACTCGAATAGGGGCTCCTGGGATCAGTTCTGGTAGGCATCATGTACGGTACGAGGTGCGTTTGGTGTTTTTTGGGTGAAGGTACTATCGGATTGAAAGTCACTTCTCATGAATAATCTATCCACTCCTCGTAAATAGTAATGTTAAACGTTTGAAAGGAGTGGAGAATATGAATTATAAGGCGATAGTATCAAGTGTGATGATGGTTTTAGTGATTACAGGTTGTTCTACTAATAATAAACAAGGTGCCAATGAAAATCTTGGCCTGAATCGTACGCATCAGGATAATGTAAAACATCCGACGAATGTAAGCGATACAAAGCGAAATATAAATAATGATAATGATAATAATGCAAACGATATGAGGGTCTCCGATGATATCTCAAATCGTGTTGAAGCCTTGAAGGAAGTAAAGGACGCCAGGGTCATCGTGACTGATAATAATGCATATGTTGGGGCAGTATTAAATGACGGCGGGGATAAAGATATCTCGAATGACCTTAAAGGCAGGATTGCAGATGCAGCAAGAGGAGCAGATCCATCGGTAGACAACGTTTATGTTTCGACAAACCCTGACTTTGTTCAAAGCATGCATAAGTATGCGAATGACATTCAGAATGGAAAACCCGTTGCAGGATTCGTTGATGAGTTCCGTAAACTTGTAACACGCGTTTTTCCAAGCCAAAAGTAATTGGCAAAGAGTTAAATGAATGAAGACGCAAAGGCTTATCCGTTAGATATCATGCTTTTTTAGGCATGGGATCCGGATAGGTCTTTTCCTATTTCAGGAAAAAACTAAAGGTAATCAGCAGCGAGTTGGTTTTTAGGATATCGGTGAATCATGACTAACTTTAAAGAGGGTGGTTACAATAATTGGGTAAACTAAAAAATTCAAGACAGGTAATGGGAGGCGGAATTAGTGAGGTTTTTTAAGGGAAGGAAGAAAACGGATGCAGCAGCCTTTCAGGTTACTTCCAAGGACTTTCAAGAACTTCTTAAAAAATTTGAAGCATCTAATGATTTTCTTACCTTCCAATTTCCGAATGAAGATGGCTATACCATCTCCTATTTCAGTTCACTGATTAGTGAACAACAGCTCCATGAACAAGTACTGGCTGTCATCTCTAATCAAACAAAGAAGGATCTTAAGCAATTAAAAAGCGATATTCCGATGGAAGATATGAAAGTGACGACTGATATAAACGTCATTCAAAGGTTGGTTTTGGCAGGATCGATCTTGATTCAATACAAGAAAGATGATGAAATGTGTTTGCTGATTCCTTGTGCTCACAGTGTGAAAAGGCAAACTTCCATACCCGAGTCGGAATATACAGTCGCTGGGCCTAAGGAGGCTTTTGTTGAATCGCTTGATACGAATTTGAATCTAATTCGCAATCGGTTACCCATTCCTGAATTGCAGTCCAAGGAATTTCGGGTTGGGAGCATCTCGCAAACCAGGTTAGTGGTGCTCTACATAGATGGGATTGTAAATCAACAGATCATCCATACAGTCATGCAGAGAATAGATGATATAGAGTATGATACGATCGTGGATATTTCGTTTGTAAACCAGATGATCACGGATAATCGGAATTCGATGTTTCCCCAACTGATTGATACGGAGCGGCCTGACCATCTGGCCAGTGTATTATCAGAGGGGAAAATAGGGATTATGCTGGATGGATCGCCTCATGCATTAGTTGGTCCCAACACCATCATTTCGTTCTTTTCTTCATTTGAGGATTATTTTCAAATTTGGAATCTTGGTACTTCATTCCGTTTGATTCGTCTTTTCGCAGTCCTGTTTTCCGTTTTATCTTCACCTCTGTATGTTGCCGTTTTAACCTATCATTATCTGGTGATCCCTACTGATTTGTTGCCAATCTTAATTTCATCAAGGGGAGTGATCCCTTTTCCGCCGATTTTGGAAGCGATCGTACTGGAAGGTACGATCGAATTGCTGAGGGAAGCAGCGGTTAGGCTGCCTGCTAAGGTGGGCTCTACCATCGGCATTGTTGGCGGTATAGTCATCGGTACAGCCGCTGTGGAAGCGGGATTTGTCAGTAATGTCCTATTGATGCTTGTCGCTTTGGCTGCCTTGGCTTCATTTACAGTGCCGATTTACCAAATCAGTAATACGATTCGCCTTATCCGCTTCCCTTTTCTAATTGCAGCGCAGTTATACGGACTGTTCGGATTAGCTTTATGCAGTGCATTCATTTTAAGTCATTTATTGAAATTGACTTCGCTTGGCAGTCCATACTTAGACCCTCTTTACCCGTTAAGGATTTATGACTTTAAAGATAGTCTAATTCGCCTCCCTTTTTCAAAGCAGACTAAACGCCCACAATTTCTGCGGACGGAAAAGCCACTAAGGATAAGGAGGAAGGAGGAAACTAATAACTCCCAAAGTGATATTGATGAATAAGGCGAAGAAAGCGGTGAAAATGTATGGAAGTCAAACCAAAGGAAACTAAACTAATATCTCCATTTTTTGTTTTTTTTCTCTTGCCAGGCATGCAGATCGGAGTAGGGGTATTGGGGTTTGAACGGATCATAGCGAAAGAGGCTGGTCAAGACGCTTGGATATCGGTCCTCATTTCAGGGTTAATCATAAATGTTCTGCTTTGGATGTGTTTCAAGCTTTTAGGCAGGGGCCCCCAAACACTGGATTTGGTTGCCATCCATAAAGATTTGTTTGGTAAATGGGTAGGAAATGCTTTCAACATTTTTTTCATCCTCTACTTTATAATGATCTCCATCATTCTTATCAGGACTTATTTGGAAGTCATTCAGGTTTGGATGTTCCCTGGTGTTAATGTCCTGATGCTATTAACCATCATTCTAATTCTCGTGTATAGTTTTGTGGTGGGAGGGTTTAGGGCCGTTACTGGTTTTTGTATAATCGGACTTATTATTGGATCGCCGTTATTACTTTTGAATTATTTCCCATTAAAGCACGCCCACTTTGAGAATTTGGGTCCTTTACTTGATCATTCCTTTTTGG
The DNA here is from genome assembly GCF_056402395.1 of Peribacillus sp. P4_B1. Taxonomy (NCBI): domain Bacteria; kingdom Bacillati; phylum Bacillota; class Bacilli; order Caryophanales; family Bacillaceae; genus Peribacillus; species Peribacillus sp. P4_B1. Next base: position 77,297 of record NZ_JBFUHM010000017.1, on the reverse strand, counting down.
AAATCATGAAGGCCTGTAAGAGAATGACCCTGAATTACCTTGGTTTTGAATTACTCCTGATCTATTACCCATTCATTAAAAAGCGTGAAGACTCTCAAAAGTGGGCCCACTTAGGTGCGTTGTTTACCATGTCGATATATTTAGTCTTCATTATTGTCTCGTTAGCCTACTATCATCAAGATCAGCTGAAAGATGTAATTTGGGCTACATTGACTTTATGGAAAATTGTGGACCTTCCATTCGTTGAGAGGTTTGAATATATAGGGATTTCCGTTTGGCTGTTCATGGTGCTGCCGAATGTTTGCCTAGGGGTTTGGGCAGCGAGCAGAACAGTAAAAAGAGTGTTTGGATTTAGACAGAAAAAGGTGTTAGTTTACATCCTGCTTATCATTTTAGTTTCTTGCTGTTTTTTGGATAACCGCTATAGAATCGATAGGTTTAACACAATCAGTTCGGAAATAGGTTTTTATATCGTTTATTTGTACCTTCCTCTCTTATTCATATGGCAGTCGATTGTCTATAAAGTTAGGAGTCTTAATCCATGAAAATCAAACTTCTCTTGATTACATTATGTTGTTTCATGATGACAGCGTGCGGGGTGGAGAAGCAAATATTAGAAGATATTTTAATTGCTGAAGTCGTAGGTTATGATGATGCCGGAGACAAAAAAGTGAAAGGAACGGTCGCTGTCAGCGTTCCTCAGCCTGGGGAAGAAGCAAAACTAAGTAGAGAAGTATATGAAGCGACCTCCCATAATATAAAGACTGGCCGCCAGCAAGAAAATGCAAAAACACCATTCCCGATTGTCGGCGGGAGACTGACAGTCATTCTCTATGGTGAACAATTGGCAGGTAAGGGCTTGAATGATTATATTGATACATATAGGCGTGACCCAATGGTGGGAAGGGATTTATATTTAGCGATCGTTCATGGCAAAGCGGAGGATGTAGTTAAAATGGAGCCGAGGTTGATTAAAACTCCAGGAGTCCAAGTGAAAGAGCTGATCGAACAGAATATCAGGACTAATTTGCCTGATGTAGATTTGCATAGGTATTTATATGCGTGTCATGGTAAAGGAATCGATCCGGTCATGCCCCTATTGGAAACTGCAGGAGACCATATACGGGTAAAGGGTATCGCCCTGTTTAAAAGGGACAAGTATATCGGTAAATATATCCCTTATCAGGACGGATTTTTATTCAAAGTCCTTAGTGAAAATTTTAAGCTGGGGAGTTATGAAATCAAATGGAAGGAAAATGACTTTTCAGATATCAATAACGTGGAATCACGTGTCCATTATGATATCAGGAATGCAAATCAAGACCCCGAAGTCAGGATTGAAGTGAAATTAAAAGCGAGTCTGCTTGAGGTCCAAGGTTATGACTTGGGTAAATCAGTCGACCTGAATAAAATAGAGGCCAAAGCAGAACATGTCATTGGTGAAAAATTAGATGAAATGGTAACCATGTTTCAGGAAAACAACATAGATCCGATTGCACTCGGTGATATCGCTAAAAGTAAAACAAGAAATTTCAATCAGAAACATTGGGAGGAGGCCTATCCTCATATTCCAATCGAGGTGGATTTGGATATTGAAATGATTCAAACGGGAATAGTAGAATAAAAGAAGAATATTCTGAAGTTTCGCCCTTTATAATAGGGGTATTGGTGTAATTATATCAATGCGGCTAAAGAGGGGGGAAAGGCATGGACAAAGCATGGTGGAAAGAGGCAGTTGTATATCAAGTGTATCCAAGGAGTTTCATGGATAGTGATGGAGATGGGGTAGGGGATTTAAACGGGATCTTTATGAAACTTGATTATTTACAGGAGCTGGGTGTGAACGTGATATGGCTATCCCCTGTTTATCAATCTCCCAATGATGACAATGGGTACGATATCAGTGATTATCAATCAATCATGACTGAATTCGGGACCATGGCTGATTTTGACAGGTTGCTGAAGGCGTTGCATGAACGTGGAATGAAGATGATGATGGACCTGGTGGTCAACCATTCTTCAGATGAACATTCGTGGTTCAAGGAATCCCGATCCTCTATAGACAATCCAAAGCGTGATTATTATATTTGGAAACCTGGAAGGCATGGGAAAGAACCAAATAATTGGGAGTCCATTTTTAAAGGTTCGGCATGGGAATATGATGAAGGAACAGATGAATATTATTTACACTTATTCAGCAAGAAACAACCGGATTTAAACTGGGAGAACCCTAAGCTCCGTGAAGAAATCTACAGCATGATGACTTGGTGGCTGGATAAGGGTGTCGATGGTTTTCGGATGGATGTCATCAACTTCCTATCAAAAGATCAGAGCTATTCAGATGGATCCATTCAGCATGGGAAGCAGTTTGGTGATGGAAGCCCCTTTTTCTTGAATGGCCCGCGGATACATGAGTTTTTACAGGAAATCAATCAACGGGCACTTTCAGGATATGACGTGATTACCGTTGGGGAGATGCCGGGAGTCACCCCAGAGGAAGCGCAATTGTTCACAGGGAAAGATCGTGGTGAATTACATATGGTCTTTCAATTCGAACATATGGATTTGGGGGGCGGACCAGAAGGGAAATGGAGTAACGAAAAGTGGAACCTAAGCGATTTAAAACGAATTCTTTCCAAGTGGCAGACTGGTTTGGAGGAGGATGGCTGGAACAGTTTATATTGGAACAATCATGATCAGTCCCGGATTGTCTCAAGGTTTGGAAATGATGGAGAGTATCGTATTGAAAGCGCAAAGATGCTTGCCGCCTGTCTTCATATGCTTCAAGGTACACCTTATATATATCAAGGGGAAGAGCTGGGAATGACCAATGTTGCATTTGAAAGCATTGATGAATATCGGGATATTGAAACGTTGAATTCATATGACGAACTCGTCAATTCGCATGGCTGGTCAAAAGAGCGGATGATGTCAGCCATTCACGCCCGAAGCAGGGATAATGCGAGGACACCGGTTCAGTGGAATGACTCCCGGAACGCAGGATTCACGAAAGGGACTCCTTGGATTAAGGTCAATCCCAATTTTCCCGAGATTAATGCAGAAAAAGCCTACAATGATCCAAATTCCATTTTTCATTTTTATAAAAGGCTTATCCAATTACGCAAAAAACATGAAATTGTCGTTTATGGCCGTTTTGAACTTCTCTGTCCAGATGATGAACGAATATTTGCCTATACGAGAACGTTGGAAGATGAAAAGCTGTTAGTGCTATGCAACTTTAAGGAGGAGCATGCCGCATATTCTTTGCCTGAAGAGCTAAATTCATATTCTGCTACAAGGCTGATCGGTAATTATGAACAGGGGGAAAAAGGAATCTCGAGAATGCCTCTGCGTCCATATGAATGTCGTGTGTATCATTTGAAATGAAAAAGGACCTGGTTTTCTCCGTTGGAGAAGACCAGGTCCTTTTTAGTATTATTTTGATTTAAGGTCACATTCCTCAAGAGGAATGACTTTCGTTTTATGTTTAATTTTATAGCCGAACCATAGGACGAAAAATAGAATTAAGCCAATGTAGGAAACGAACATTGAATTCCAGTCGATCCCATTACTGCTGAAAGCTTGATAGCCTTGTCCGATGATAATGATAATACATAGGACAAGGGCGAATATTGGCCCGAATGGGAAGCCTTTGGCCCGGTATGGTAAAGCATTCATATCAAGGCCTTGAGCTGCGTAGGCTTTGCGGAATCGATAATGGGCGATCGCAATCCCGACCCAGGTGACGAATCCTGCCATGCCTGAAGCATTCAATAACCAAATATAAACGACACCATCTCCGAAAAATGATGCTAAGAATGCAACGCAGCCAACTAAAGAAGTCACGATAAGTGCATTCACGGGTACTCCTCTTTTATCTAACTTGCCAAGGAATTTAGGTGCTTTCCCATCACGTGCCAAGTCCCAGAGCATACGGGTTGAAGCGTACATGCCTGAGTTACCGGCGGAAAGTACGGATGATAAAATGATCGCGTTCATGATGGATGCAGCAAATGCAAGGCCAGCCCGTTCAAATACGAGCGTGAAGGGACTTACGGCAACATCTTCACTCAATAAACGTGAATCCGTAAACGGAATGATCATTCCAATTACGAAAATGGCAAGGATATAGAATAAGATGATGCGCCAGAAAACGGATCTGATCGCCTTAGGGATATTCTTTTCTGGATCTTCACTTTCACCAGCCGTCACTCCAAGCAATTCTGTTCCTTGGAATGAAAAGCCGGCAGCCATGAATACACCTAGAATCGTGAAGAACCCTCCATTAAAGGGACCTTCGCCCATTGTGAAATTGGAAAAACCAATAGGGTCTTTTCCACCCATGATTCCGAGAATGATCAGGACACCAGTGATCAAGAAAATGACGACTGTCACGACTTTGATCATGGCAAACCAGAATTCTGCTTCCCCAAAACCTTTAACGGACATGTAATTGATAAGAAACATAGTGATTAACGCAATAGCACTCCAGATGAAGGAGGGAGTATCAGGAAACCAGAACTTCATAATTAAGACAACGGCTGCTAATTCAGCGGCAATGGTGATTGCCCAGTTATACCAGTAGTTCCATCCGATCGCAAAACCGAAAGACGGATCGACGAATTTGGATGCATAGACACGGAACGAACCGGCCACTGGCATGAATGCTGCCATTTCTGCAAGACTTGTCATTAAGTAATAAACCATGATGCCGATGACCGCGTATGCCACCAAGGCACCGCCGGGTCCGGCTGAATGGATGGCACCGCCACTTGCTAAAAATAAACCTGTTCCAATCGTTCCACCTAATGAAATCATCATTAAGTGCCGCGCTTTCAGGCTCCTTTTTAATTCAGTGGGGCTTGATGCTGATTGTGAATTTGGCAATTGATGTTACACTCCTTTTTATTGGAAGGGAACGAAATATAAAAAAACAGCAGTCGAAAAAGATCGACGGCTGTTTATAATAAACCCGTTTATCCTTCCGAAGATAGCTCCCCACGCTTTTTTGAAAAAACGTGACAGTGATGTTCCTGTTCGGTGACACCGCCAGCGAGAATATACATGGAATATACCCTAACTTCGGCAACTTATCCTTTCAAACGGAGTCTTGAATTTTCCAGAATCTCGTCCGTTCTACTTTTATAAGCTGCAGCCTCTAACTCATCGGTAAATGAGGAAGTATTCAATTTTCTTAAATCGTAACGCCAGCTTGTAATTGGCCGTACGATGGTACTCATGAAAAATTATGCAATCGCAAATAGAATGCTAGTAACTGAGTAAACTTTACTATATCAAAATTATAAAATAACTTCTGGGATATCGCAATGATTATTTTATGTGGTTATTTTTCCCTAGTTCTCGAAAGATTGGAAGAGGAAACGATATATAAAAGTAAAGCCATTCTGATAACAATACCGTTATTAAACGGTCCTTCTTTTTATAAGGGCGTAGTCCAATTTTACATGTTGGACCGATTCGGGATTCTCAAATAGATCCACTGCCATTTTTCCAATCCATTCCAGAGGCAAGGAAATGGTCGTGATGTCCAGCATCTCACTCAGGCCATCATTATTGAAGCCCAGAATGGCCACCTCTTCAGGTACCCTCATACCCGATTTCTTAGCGGTGAGCATGAATCCAGCAGCCGTGTCATCATTAGTGATGATGATGGCTTCAGGTTTGTTTATCATCGAATGCCAATCCTCAAACAACTTTACACCGTCTTTGATGTGATAACTGCCTTCAAACAACCATTCTTTATTGTTTATAAGTTGATGTTTACTCATGATATCGTTAAAGGCCTTTGTTCGCAGAGAACTGTTCCTGCTCTTTTTACGGCCGAGGCTGTATCCAATTTTCTTATATCCTTTAGAAATCACGTATTCAAGGGCACAGGAGAATGCTGCATAATGATCAATGCTGATGGATGAGAATTCAGCCTGGGCTGTATCCTCACATAAGATAATAGGTCCGTATTTTTGATAATCCAAGAGGATTTTCATTTCCGAAATTCTTGAACAAACGATAATGCCATCGAGTTGCTTCATTTGCAGCATATTCAAAGCCTGGATTTCTTTCTCTCTTTCATAATGGGTTTGAAAGATCACGATATGACACCCAATTGCATTTGCCTGTTTAGTAATTCCGTTAACGATTGCCCCGTAATATGGGTGATTGGTGAAGGGGATGATGATGCCGATAAGATTTGTTTTGCCTTTTGAAAGATGAATGGCGTTGATATTTCTCGAATAATTCAAGCGATCAATGGCTTGTAAAACGCTCTCTCTCTTATTAGGGCTTACATATGGATGATTATTCAATACACGAGATACTGTTGAGACAGATACACCAGCACATTGAGCAATTTCTTTAATGTTTGTCATGGGATCACCATTTTTTCTTTTTTTTATATTGTACCGTATGAAACCCATTTCAGAGCAAGAGAACAGAGCATGGCTGCTGAAGATTTCTTCAAATAAGGTCTTGTTCTGGTATGGGTTTCATCCTTTAAGATTGGTTTAAGTCTTAGAGGAGGAGGAGATCAGGATGTTCCAAACTTTAATCAGCCTGTTTGTACTTTGCGGAATCGAATTGGGATTGGCGTACTTGGCAGTTTCTTTAAAGCCGGAAAAATGATTGGCAATGCACATGGAATGCCAGATGCCCGTCGAGAAATCCGCGTTTACTCTTGAAATACACACGTTTACTCGTGAATTTCACGTCGTCCCATCATAAACATTAGAAAAAGCTCCCCTAGTTTATATTCACCATAAAAACTCTACAATATAAATTAACTTCATCATTACGTTTTATGTACTGAAGGAAAAGCACTCTCCATTTTAGTAGTTGGAATGTTCATCATACCTGCCGCAACGGCTTATCTGCTGACAGATCGGTTAAGTAGAATGATATTTTCAGTATAATGGTCGGGGTGTTAAATTAAGTCATCGGTTATAATTCAGCTGCCATTTTGGATGCCTCGATATCCGGTTGCATGGTTGGATTGGCCTTTCTCTTTTCCCCAAGCCATGGATTGGTCAGAAGTGTGCTGAAATTGGAGAAAATCAAAGGAGGCACATGCTTAAATTCCCCCTTTCTGCAGGCTCCATGCAGATAACTTCATGAAGCTTGTAAACTATTCTTCGATATAGTTGTGATTTTATTTGTTTAAAGTATAATGAATAAGTGTATTTAAAGATGTATCGCAGGAGCCTTTTTAAGGGAGAGTTAAGTATGGAAGAACAAAATAAATTTTCATCTCGAATAGATTTTTCTTTGGTCACAATATTGCTGTTATTATGCGTAGGAAGTTGCTTAGCAATCTATAGTGCCCAAACGACTGGACAGTACGCGGAAAACTTCTTAATCAAACAAATCTTTTGGTATATAGTGGGGATTGGAATCGTATTAGGGTTTATCACCCTTGATTCGGATCAACTGAAAAAAATTTCCTGGTATGCCTATGGATTCGGATTATTTTTGCTTTTATTGCTGATCCTAATGCCAGAAAGTGTAGTACCTAAAATAAATGGTGCAAGAAGCTGGTACAAAATTCCAGGAGTCGGTTCGATTCAGCCATCGGAATTCATGAAGGTTTTCCTGATCCTGGCATTAGCAAATCTTATATCAAACCATCATCTCAAAAACACGCTGAAAACGATTCAAACGGATATCTGGCTGCTTATTAAAATCGGTCTCGTTACAGGTGCCCCGCTAATGTTAATCATGCAACAGCCGGATTTAGGCACCGGGCTTGTCATCTTGTCAATCATGCTAGGAATGGTTTTCATATCAGGTATATCATGGAAGATTCTGCTGCCTATCATTTCGGGAGGAATCGCCGTGGCTTCCACGGTCCTATACTTCGTCCTTTGGAAGCCGGAGATCCTGGAAAAATACTTAGGGGTAAAAACCTATCAATTCGGCCGTATCTATTCTTGGCTTGATCCATATAATTATGCGAGCTCCGAGGGGTACCACTTAACCAGATCCTTACTGGCCATCGGCTCCGGCCAGACCACAGGTAAGGGGATAGGTGAGAGGGTAGTGTATCTCCCAGAGAGTCATTCGGATTTCATTTTCAGCATCATCGGTGAAGAATTCGGTTTCATCGGATCAAGCATCTTGATTTCCTTGTTTTTCCTATTGATTTACCACATAACAAAAACGGGAATGGACACGAAAAATAACTTCTATACATATATCTGTGTTGGCGTTATAAGCATGTTGACGTTTCACGTTTTTCAAAATATCGGCATGACGGTAGGCCTTTTACCGATTACGGGGATTCCACTTCCATTTATCAGTTATGGAGGAAGCTCGCTAATGGGGAACATGATGGCCATGGGCTTAATATTCAGCATTCGGTATCACTATAAGAAGTATATGTTTTCTACGGATATCTAAACATAAAGCCGGCCTCCCGTGGCCGGCTTTACTTGTGCAAAAAAAACAAAGGGAAGCAGAATCTCCCCCTGAATGTTTGCTTATTGAATGTTCGATCCAGGTGGGAACTGATTTTTATATCCGGAAAATTGTTGATACGATTGGCTTAGGCTCGGAGCCTGCGCCTTTTCTAAACTATACCAGCCTTTTTCGAACATAAGGTTATAGAGCTCACGCTGCATCTCCTGATTTTCTTTCGAAACGGAGAAAATGTCTTGGAATAATGCTTGGTTACTCATTTCATGCAAGGCAACGGAAAAGGAGTTACAAAAGTACTTTTCAGTTGTGAGCATATCATTTATAAAATCCCTGTCATTCATTTGAGGAGTCTTTGCTACAGGAGATTCTGGATTTTGGACTTTGTTTTCATTGGGCATCAAGAACCCTCCTTTACTGGTATTGTTGTTGAACCTGGTTTTGATCCGGATTCAAATGTTTCAAAATGGTATCGTAATGGCGTTGATGCATGAGTCCGCACCGATTTAACGCATCAATGATTTGTGGGTCCTTGCATTGAGTGGCAAAAAAATGTGCTTTTTTAATCGCATTCAGATTCCATGCAAGCATATCGGTTAAGTATAAGCTGTCTTTTACCGAAACCATTTCCGGTGGCTGTTTCATATAGCCGGTGGACTGCTGTTGGCTGTTAAACGAATTTTGCTGTTCCATCATTCTACCTCCTTCAGTGTTCTTTAAACGTATTTAAGTTCCCCTTCAAGAAATTTTTTTATTCTTGATTCTAAATTTCTGAAAATTGAATTAAATGGTAAAATAATCTTGTGCATCTATTTTCCGAAATGATTTGGAGGGGAATGCAGATGGAAAGAATATTGAGAAGTCTATTTCTTTTTTTATCAACGAACAAAAGCATGACAATGGCAGCGAAAAAATACGGATTACGGTTTGGGGCCTCGCGTTTCGTGGCAGGAGAAACATTGGATTTGGCCTCTGTTGTGATTGCAGACCTAAATAGGAAAGGGCTTGCTGTTACCATTGATTATTTAGGCGAATTCATAGAAGAGGAACAAGAAGCAAGGAAGATGGCAGATGAATGTATAGAAGCGATTCGCATGATTGGCAGAAATGAACTGGATTCACAGTTATCTCTGAAGCTAACCTCGATGGGCTTGGATGTATCCGAACGAGTCGCAATGAACAACATGCGGAGGATTTTAGCGGAAGCCAAAGCCCATAAGGTTTTCGTGACGCTTGACATGGAAGATTTTCCGCGCTGTCAGCCAACTTTGGATGTATTCAAAAACTTAAAGGCTGAATATAATGAATTGGGGACTGTCATCCAAGCATATCTGTATCGGACCGAAAAGGATATTGAGGAGCTGAATGAATACCATCCGAATCTAAGACTTGTTAAAGGAGCATATAAAGAATCAAGGGAAGTGGCTTTTTCCGAGAAAAAAGACGTCGATGAAAATTTCAAGAAAATTATCAAGAAGCATTTGCTGAATGGCAATTATACAGCCGTTGCCACACATGATGATAAAATCATTGATTATACGAGGGACTTGGTCAAAGGGGAGGGAATTCCCCAGGATCAATTTGAATTTCAAATGTTGTATGGCATACGTAATGAGAAGCAGCTTGAACTTGCTAAAGAAGGATATAAGGTTAGGGTGTATGTTCCTTATGGTACGGATTGGTATGGGTATTTCATGCGCCGCCTTGCGGAGAGACCGGCCAATATTGCTTTCGTTTTAAAAGGCCTTTTCAAGAAATAGAAAGCGAGAGCCGCCCCGGATAAGGGACGGCTGCTCTAATAGAAGGCTTTATTTTTTGAATTGATTGTTCTGGCTGTTCACTTTATTGATTCCATGTTGACGTTCACCGCCAGGTCCGGCATTGCCTTTTACGCTTGCTGCACTTACAGCTGCTTTAGAAGGATTATTTTTACTCTTCATTTTATAATTCACCTCCTGCCCGGTTATTTTTTACTGAACAGAGGAGAAATAACCAAAGTAATTTGGAGGAAAAAATATTTTTTTCCTGTTTAATCATTGCGGAATTTCCAAATTTATTCTATATTAATAATAAGAAAAAATATTCAAAATTTTTTGGATTAAAAATGAATGAGTATTCATTCAATATATTGCGTAAGGGGGATATAAACTTGGTTCGACAAATACGAAAGGCTGCTGTTCTAGGGTCAGGAGTTATGGGATCAGGGATTGCCGCACACCTTGCTAACATTGGCATTCCGACTTTATTATTGGATATTGTACCTCGTGAGCTCACAGAGGATGAAAAGAAAAAGGGTTTGACATTAGATAATGAACAAGTGCGTAACCGCATCAGCCAAACTGCGATTACTAAACTTTTAAAACAGAAACCAGCTCCGCTTTCTGCTAAGGGAAATATTGCATTGATCGAGGCAGGAAACCTGGAAGATGATATAAGTCGCTTAAAGGATGTCGATTGGGTCATTGAAGTGGTCGTTGAAAAACTTGAGGTTAAGCAAAGTGTATTTGCCCAGGTTGATCAGCATCGTAAACCAGGAAGCATCATTTCATCGAATACATCCGGAATCTCAATCGAAGCGATGGCAGAAGGCCGTTCGGAGGATTTTCAAAAGCACTTCCTGGGAACCCACTTCTTCAATCCACCGCGTTATCTTAAATTGTTGGAAATCATCCCTACTAAAGCTACTTCACCAGAAGTGCTCGAATACATGAAACGATTCGGAGAAGATGTACTGGGAAAAGGTGTCGTCGAAGCCAAGGATACGCCAAATTTCATCGCAAACCGCATTGGCACTTATGGTTTATTGGTCACTCTCCGGGAAATGCAAAAAGGCGGATACAGTGTCGGAGAAGTCGACTCGGTTACAGGACCGTTGATCGGAAGGGCAACTAGCGCGACTTTCCGGACACTTGATGTAGTTGGATTGGATACCTTTGCACATGTTGCCAAAAACGTATATGACCAGGTGGATGGGGAAGAAAAAGAAGTTTTCAAAATACCTGATTTCATGAATGAAATGCTTAAGAATGGGTGGCTTGGAAGCAAGTCAGGCCAAGGGTTTTTCCTGAAAAGGGGCAAGGAAATCCTTGAACTGAATCCCGGAACCCTTGAATATGCTGAACGAAAAAAATTAAAAACGCCTTCCATCGAAATGGCTAAACAGGCCAAGGGCTTGGAAAATAAACTGAAAGCGCTTGTTTATAGTGAAGACCGTGCTGGCCAATTGCTTTGGAACGTGCTGAATCCGGTGATTGTATATTCTGCCCAACTGCTTGGTGACATCGCGGATGACATAGTGGCAATCGACCAAGCGATGAAATGGGGCTTCGGCTGGTCCACTGGTCCTTTTGAAACCTGGGATGCGATAGGTGTAGAGAAATCGGTAGCCCGCATGGAAGCGGATGGCCTCACAGTTCCGCAATGGGTGAAGGATATGCTCGCCAAGGGCATCACTTCTTTCTATAAAGAAGAAAATGGCATTGTCCACTATTATGATAATGGTGAATATAAAGAGCTTATCGAAAATCCTAAAGTGATCAATCTTAAAGCAATCAAGAAGCAAAAAGGCGTAATCAAGAAAAACAGCGGTGCAAGCTTGATAGATATCGGCGATGGAGTGGCTCTTCTTGAATTCACTTCACCGAATAATGCAATCGGTCTGGATATCATGCAAATGATCAATGCGGCGGTCGACGAAGCGGAAGCGAATTTTAAAGGCCTGGTCATCGGTAACCAAGGCAAGAATTTCTGTGTTGGCGCTAATATTGCAATGATGTTGATGGAAGCGCAAGATGACAATATTCTCGAACTTGATATGGTCATCAGCCAATTCCAAAAGGCGATGCTTAAAATTAAGTACAGTGCGGTCCCGGTAGTGGTAGCCCCGTTTAATATGACACTTGGCGGTGGTGCTGAAGTATCCCTTCCGGCTGCGCGCATCCAGGCAACGACTGAAACGTATATGGGACTAGTGGAAGCTGGTGTAGGTTTGATCCCAGGCGGCGGCGGTACTAAAGAACTTTATGTGAAGACATTGAGGAATATGCCGAAGGGTGTCGACTTTGATTTACAGAAAGTGGCCAACAAAGTATTTGAAACGGTCGCCATGGCAAAAGTTTCAACCTCTGCTGAGGAAGCACGCGGGGATAATTTCCTTAATTCAACTGATGGAATAAGCGTGAATGCGGATCATCAACTATATGATGCGAAGCAGGCAGTCATCTCCATGTATGAACAAGGTTATACTGCTCCAACCTGCACAAAGATTCCTGTAGTAGGTGAAACGGGTTATGCCACACTGCTATTGGGGGCGGAATCCATGCGCCTTTCAGGATTCTTATCCGATCATGACCTTGTCATAGCCAAAGAGCTTGCATACGTCTTGGCAGGGGGGAAACTCCCATTTGGCACGAAAGTGGATGAACAGTATATCTTGAACCTAGAAAAACAAGCGTTCCTAAAACTGATTTCAACTCCAAAATCACAAGCAAGGATGCAGCACATGCTTGTTAAAGGGAAACCACTCCGTAACTGATAATAGATGAAGATATGGCCAAACGAAGGTTAATAGATTGATAGCTTAAAAATGAGTAAGGGGGATCCTCATGAAAGAAGCGGTAATAGTAGCTGGAGCAAGGACTCCGGTAGGAAGAGCGAAAAAAGGTTCTCTTGCTAATGTACGCCCGGATGATTTAGGGGCTCTTGTTGTAAAGGAAACGTTAAAGCGTGCAGGGAATTATGAAGGCACCATCGATGATCTGATTATCGGTTGTGCGATGCCTGAAGCTGAGCAAGGATTGAACATGGCGCGTAACATTGGAGCATTGGCAGGATTGCCTTATACAGTGCCAGCCATAACCATTAACCGTTACTGTTCAAGCGGATTACAAAGTATCGCTTATGGAGCGGAGAGAATCATGCTTGGCCAAAGTGATACAGTCATTGCAGGCGGAGCGGAATCCATGAGCCTTCTGCCGATGATGGGCCATGTAACACGTCCGAACGCGCAACTTGCGGAAAAAGCCCCGGAATATTATATGGGTATGGGTCATACTGCTGAAGCCGTTGCAAAAAAGTACGAAATTTCCCGAGCCGATCAAGATGCATTTGCTGTACAAAGTCATCAAAGGGCGGCTAAGGCCATTGCAGAAGGAAAGTTTTCGGATGAAATCGTGCCGGTTGACGTAACCCTCCGCTCAGTGGGGCCTGATCTTAAATTAAAGGAAAAGTCATTCACATTTGCGCAGGATGAGGGCGTTCGTCCAGGAACGACTGTTGAAGTGCTGAAAAAACTAAGACCTGCATTCTCTGTTACAGGATCCGTAACAGCAGGGAATTCATCACAAACGAGTGATGGAGCAGCCGCGGTCATGGTCATGGATGGGGAAAAGGCATCTTCATTAGGGATGAAACCGATTGGTAAGTTCCGCTCCTTTGCTGTAGCGGGGGTACCACCTGAAATTATGGGCATCGGACCGATTGCAGCCATTCCTAAAGCTTTAAAACTAGCAGGCCTTGAGTTATCCGATATTGGTTTATTTGAATTGAATGAAGCCTTCGCTTCCCAATCCATTCAAATCATTCGTGAGCTGGGATTGAATGAAGAGATTGTCAATGTGAATGGTGGAGCCATTGCCTTGGGCCATCCCCTAGGATGTTCAGGAGCAAAATTGACATTAAGCCTGCTTCATGAAATGAAGCGCAGAAACCAACAATTCGGAGTCGTGACAATGTGTATCGGCGGCGGAATGGGAGCTGCCGGAGTATTTGAATTATTAGCGTGACCCACCCTTTCCAGAAGCTGTCAACATGCTTCCGGCGGGTTTACTATCATTAACATTTAGGAGGAAATAACATGTCGAATCAAACTAAAGATAACCTCATTAAAGGCGGAGCCTTTTTAGTAGAGGATATTACGTATGATCAAGTGTTTACACCTGAAGATTATTCCGATGAGCATAAAATGATTGCCAAAACTTCTGAGGATTTCGTAGTGAATGAAATTCTGCCGCAGGTTGAACATTTAGAGAACCATGAATTTGACCGTTCTGTTAAATTACTGAAGCATGCAGGTGAAATCGGTTTACTTGGTGCTGACGTTCCTGAGGAATACAGCGGATTGGGTCTTGATAAAATCAGTTCGGCATTAATTACAGAAAAAATGGCACTTGCAGGCGGCTTCGGTATTACGCATGGTGCACACGTAGGTATCGGATCTTTGCCAATCGTATTATTCGGGAATGAAGAACAAAAGAAAAAATATCTCCCTTTACTGGCAACGGGAGAGAAAATTGCTGCGTATGCATTGACGGAGCCCAGCTCAGGTTCAGATGCCTTAGGAGCAAAAACGACAGCGAAATTGAATGCAGAAGGAACCCACTATATTTTAAATGGTGAAAAACAATGGATTACGAATGCAGGTTTTGCAGATGTCTTCTGTGTTTACGCTAAAATCGACGGCGAACAATTCTCTGCTTTCATTGTTGAGCGAGATTATAAAGGCGTATCAACTGGTGCTGAAGAGAAGAAAATGGGGATCAAAAGCTCATCTACACGTACATTAATCCTTGAAGACGTTCTTGTACCAGTCGAAAATCTTTTGGGTGTAGCAGGAAAAGGGCATGTCATTGCATTCAATATCCTGAATATTGGCCGGTATAAGTTAGGCGTGGGTGCTGTCGGCGGATCTAAACGTGCCCTTGAGATTACAGCTGCTTATACGAATCAACGCCAACAGTTCAAAACGAAAATTTCCGATTTTAACTTGACGAAAGAAAAACTTGCAACAATGGCGGCAAAAATTTATGCTGCTGAAAGCTCTGTTTACCGTACCGTTGGACTTTATGATCAAAGACAGAGCAAGTTGACGGATGAGCAAGTGAAAGATGGAAAATCAATGGCAGCTGCAATCGCTGAATATGCAATTGAGTGTTCAGTGAATAAATTCTTCGCCTCCGAAGTATTGGATTACGTTACGGATGAAGGCGTACAGCTTCATGGTGGTTATGGTTTCATGCAGGAGTATGAAATTGAAAAAGCATATCGTGATTCCCGTATTAACCGGATCTTTGAAGGTACAAATGAAATCAATCGATTGCTTGTTCCGGGAACTTTCCTGAAAAAAGCACTTAAAGGGGAATTGCCACTTCTTCAAAAGGCACAAAGCCTGCAAGAGGAATTAATGATGATGATGCCGGAAGAGCCTGGCGATGAGCCATTGGCACAAGAAAAAATGCTTGTTAGAAACGCTAAGAAAATCGGTATTTTGGCTAGTGGCCTTGCTGCCCAGAAATATGGGAAAAACCTTGATCAAGAACAAGAAATCCTCTCCAACATTGCTGATATAGCTTCCCTTGCCTATGCAGCTGAGTCCGTTGTGTTACGTACGGAAAAAGCAATTGCGTCTACGGGGCTGGAGAAGAACAAACAAAAAGTGCTTTATACGGAAATTTTCGTTCAGGAAGTTTTCAATGAAATAGAACAACATGCAAAGGAAACGTTAATTGCGGTGGAAACAGGCGACACTCTTCGCATCATGCTTGCTTCCCTTCGCAAGCTGACAAGACACACTCCAATCAATGTCATTGCGAAAAAACGTGAAGCTTCGGTAAAGGTAATCGAAACGGAAAAATATGCGCTATAAGCAATAAATCAGAATCTGTAAAGGGGATGCCCGTAAAGGCATTCCCTTTATTTCCTTTGATGAAATCTCATTGGGAATTCAAAGGATATTTCATTGTATTGCGTGGTGAAAACGGGTATTCTATTGATAGGTGGTGAAACGATGGGCTTAACATTATATTGGTACCCAAAATGCGGCACATGCCGTAATGCGAAAAAGTGGCTGGATAATCATGAACTGCAATATGAAGCAATCCATATAGCGGAAAACCCGCCTTCGCGAACTGAAATCGAACAATTATATAAAATCAGCAATTTAGAGTTGAAGAAGTTTTTCAATACTAGCGGTCAAAAATATCGGGAGCTGGGCTTAAAGGATAAGCTGAAAGAAGCTTCTGATGCAGAGATGCTTGATATATTGTCCACAGATGGCATGCTTCTGAAAAGGCCGATTGTTACGGATGGTACCAAAGTGACGGTAGGTTTCAAAGAAGAGCAATTCGATCAGGTTTGGAACTGAAATTTAACAAAATATTTGGTTAATTCCTTACTTAAACATAAGATCTGCCTTATAATGGAATAGATAAAATAAGATGTACATATGGAGGGTTAATAATGACAACAACACCAAAAGAACTTCGTTACACTAAAGAACATGAATGGGTCAAAACGGAAGATGGAACAGTGCGCATTGGAATTACTGCTTTCGCCCAGTCCGAGCTTGGGGACATCGTATTCGTTGAGCTTCCGGAAATCGGTGATGAACTGAAAGCGAACGAGCCATTTGGAAGTGTGGAATCCGTTAAGACGGTTTCTGAGCTTTATGCTCCAATTAGTGGCAAGGTTGTTGAAGTAAACGAAGATTTAAGTGACAACCCTGAATATGTAAATGAATCTCCTTTTGAAAAAGCATGGATGATCGTGCTTGAACCATCAAATAGCAGTGATATTGAAGATCTGATGAGCGCTGAAGAATATGAAAGTTTGATTAACGGTTAAAATAAAGGAGAGGGGGGCCTGGAAAGGCCTGCTCTCTTTTTCATTTTGTACAATTGCAGTTGCGCACATAATTCGTGAGATGGAGTGATGACATGGAATGGGGCGAGTTCGATAAAGTGATCATTGTAGAAGGCAGTTCCGATAGAAAAAAAGTTGCCTCCGTTTTAAATGAAGATGTGGATATAAGATGTACGAATGGGACCATATCATTAACTAAGCTCGATGAATTAGTGGATGAATTGATGGAACGTGATGTTTATCTCCTGTTTGACGCAGATGAATCAGGAGAAAAGCTGCGGAAGCAATTCCGAAGGGAAATGCCGGAAGCGAACCACCTGTATATTAATAAAATGTACAAAGAAGTGGAAAGCTCACCCGAACATCATATCGCAACTGTGCTTTTATCTGCCAATATGAATGTGAAAATGAAATTTTTAAGTCAAAGGATGAACGATTAATTGATGCAGGAATGGAAAGAAGAAGAGTGTAAGATTGCCGTTGAAAAAGGGGAAACCTTTTGTTTATATTTATATACGCCTTTATGCGGTACCTGTCAGGTGGCTTCCAAGATGCTGACGATATCCATGGAACTTTTCCCGGAATTGAAGGCAGGCAAAATGAATATGAACTATGTCCAAGCAATCGCCGAATCGTATGAAATTGAAAGTGTCCCTTGTTTATTGCTTTTCAAAAAAGGACAGCTGCACAAAAAAATATATGCCTTTCAATCCGTTCCTTATTTGTATGGATTGCTTAAGGAAATCAGCTAAGAAACCAATCAGAACCGGATTGGTTTTTTTATTGTGAACATTTTGCTCCCAAATTGAAATCAAAAAAAGAATATTCTAACAATTCATTGACTGATTAATTCTAAAATGCTATATTTTGAATTAAGTAAGTAACGGCTGAATTTAATAGTTCTTATCAAGAGTGGCGGAGGGACTGGCCCGACGAAGCCCGGCAACCGGTATAAATTTATATACGGTGCTAATTCCAGCAGAGTGTTGGCTCTGGAAGATGAGGTGTGTTTTAAAACCTCTTCTTGTGGAAGTGGTTTTTTTGTTTATGAAAGGCCAGGTTTTCATGAAATTCCAACTAAATCCATAGAAAAAGGTGAAATCATATGTCAGAGAAAAAGTTGCGTTTTGAAACATTGAGTGTTCATGGCGGTCTGCAAGCTGATGAAACAGGTGCCCGGGCAGTCCCTATCTACCAAAGCAATGCATACTTGTTCAAAGACACAGACCATGCAGCGAATTTATTTGGTTTAAAGGAGAATGGTTATATATATACACGACTCCATAATCCCACGGTCAGTGTTTTTGAGGAAAGAATGGCCTTATTGGAAGGCGGTATCGGCGGATTGGCAACTGCAAGCGGAATGGCAGCCATCTCACTGTCAATCCTGAATATTGCCGGTGCAGGGGATGAAATTGTTTCAGCCTCTACATTATATGGCGGCACGTATAATCTTTTTGAAAATACTCTTCCTAAATATGGGATTAAGGTGAAGTTCGTTTCACCTGATGACCCAGAAAGTTTCAAAAGGGCAATTACGCCAAGAACAAAAGCCATATTTGCTGAAACGATTGGAAATCCAAGTTTGAGGGTCCTTGATATAGAAGCGGTAGCGGACATCGCCCACGAAGCAGGGATACCTTTAATTATCGATAATACCTTCGCTACACCGTATCTATGCAGACCAATTGATTTTGGGGCGGATATTGTCATCCATTCCGCTACAAAATGGATTTTGGGAAATGGAACGACGTTAGGCGGTGTCATAGTGGATGGAGGGAAGTTCGACTGGAACTCGCCAAACTACCCTGGCTTTACGGAGCCTGATCCAAGCTACGACGGTCTTGTATACGCCGATGCAGTTGGACCTGCTGCTTTTATAACGAAAGCCCGAGTGCAGCTGCTTCGTGATTTAGGTCCTGCGCTAAGTGCCCAAAGTGCATTCCAGTTTACGCTTGGACTTGAAACGCTGCATGTAAGAATGAAAGAGCATCTTTCGAACACCAAGACTGTTATTCAATATTTGGAAAATCACCCTGCCGTGACATGGGTTTCACATCCCGGTAAAGAGGATCATCCAGATAAAGCCCTTGCGGACAAATACTTGCCTAAGGGAGCAGGATCTGTTGTGACTTTTGGAATACAGGGTGACCGCGAAGCCGGGGCAAAACTTATCAATTCGGTGGAATTATGGTCCCATGTAGCTAATGTAGGGGATGCTAAGAGTTTAATCATCCACCCTGCCAGTACGACCCACCAACAATTGAATGATGCAGGTCTGGCGAAAGCGGGAGTGCGTGCTGATCAGGTCCGTTTATCCATCGGGATTGAAAATGCAGAGGATTTAATAGAAGATTTAGAGCAGGCAATTGAAAAAGCGACGAATATCGTCTCCCTGACGTCTAAAACAGTTTAAGCAAAAAGTCCAGTTCATTCTTTTACTAGAAATAATATACATTGCACTCCTTTTTTATCTATGATAAAATTTCCCCATACTAAAGAACTTAATGTTGTACAAATATTCTATATATTAGCTCTTATCAAGAGAGGTGGAGGGATGTGCCCGATGAAACCCGGCAACCGACAAGGAGATTCCTTGGAAAGGTGCCAATTCACACAAAGTTTAATTACTTTGGAAGATGAGAGGAAGGCCAGCTTCTTCACCTGCCTTTCTGCTCATGCAGAAAGGTTTTTTCTATTTCATTTGGGAAAACCTTCATGAAAGGAAAAAATGGTATTAAAAACTGACTAATAATGTAGAGAAATCAACTAAGTTCATAGGTTTTATTGGATAAAAGAGGTGAGCATTAATGATTACATTGACGAAAGTAAGTAAGCTTTTCCGAACAGGAAAAGGAAACGGTGAGACTATTAAGGCAGTAAATAATGTGAATGTTGAAATAAATAACGGCGAGATTTTCGGTATTATTGGTTACAGCGGAGCGGGGAAAAGTACTTTGATCAGAATGCTCAATGGATTGGAAACACCTACAGAGGGATCCGTTGTGGTGGCTGGGAAGGAAGTTTCAAAAATTAAAGGGGCTCAGCTCCGTAAGGCACGTCAGGAAATCAGCATGATTTTTCAACATTTCAATCTATTATGGTCCAGGACCGTTCAGGAAAATATATCCTTCCCATTGGAAATTGCAGGAGTTTCAAAACTTGAACGCACCAGGCGTGTGAACGAATTGATCAAGTTAGTCGGATTGGAAGGCAGAGAAAAGGCATATCCTTCGCAATTAAGCGGAGGGCAAAAGCAAAGGGTGGGAATAGCCAGGGCCCTTGCAAATGATCCTAAGGTCCTGCTTTGTGATGAAGCGACTTCTGCCTTAGATCCACAGACTACCGATTCCATACTCGAATTGCTTGTTGACATCAATCAGCGCCTGGGGTTGACGATTGTTCTGATAACACATGAAATGCATGTAATACGTAAAATCTGTCATCGCGTGGCCGTGATGGAAAACGGGCAAGTCGTTGAAGAGGGACCTGTCCTGGATGTATTCAAGAATCCTAAAGAACAAATGACGAAGCGTTTCGTGCAACAGGTAACGGAACCAGAAGAAACGAAAGAAACGATGGACCATTTGCTTGAACGCTTTCCTGCAGGTAAAGTGATTCAATTGACTTTTGTAGGTGATCATGCAGAAAGCCCGTTGATCACCAAGCTCGTACGTAACTTCGAGTTGGATGTCAATATCGTTCAAGGTAAAATATCCCAAACAAGAAGCGGTTCATATGGAACGTTGTTTATCCACCTTGATGGTAATGAGGATGAAATGCTCCGCGCAATAGAATTCATAAAAGCACAGCAGGTAGGCGTGGAGGTGATTACTCATGCTTGAAGAATTATTGCCGAATGTAGATTGGGAATCCATTTTAGAAGCAACGAAAGAAACGCTTTATATGACAAGCATCTCTGTAGTGGCTACCTTCTTTATAGGCATACTATTAGGGCTGATCCTGTTCTTGACAGGGAAAGGGAATATATGGGAAAATCGGGCGGTCAATGCGGTCATTGGTGCTTTCGTTAATATATTCCGTTCCATTCCATTTCTTATTTTGATCGTGCTGCTCATTCCTTTCACTAAAGCGCTTGTCGGTTCTATGATTGGTGAGAATGCAGCATTGCCAGCACTTATTATCGGGGCGGCGCCATTTTATGCGCGTATGGTTGAAATTGGTCTCCGTGAGATCGATAAAGGTGTAATTGAAGCGGCTAAATCCATGGGGGCAAAAACGAGTACGATCATTTGGAAGGTCCTTCTTCCAGAGTCGATGCCGGCCCTTATTTCCGGGATTACGGTAACTTCGATTGCATTGGTCGGCTATACCGCAATGGCCGGGGTCATCGGCGCAGGCGGGCTTGGTAATCTAGCCTATCTAGACGGCTATCAAAGAAGCCACAATGACGTTACGTTAGTAGCGACTATCGTTATTCTGATTATCGTCTTCATTATTCAAATTATTGGAGATGTGATTACATCTAAATTAGACAAAAGATAAAGGGAGATGAATAGGATGAAAAAGTTTTTAGGATTTGCATTAGTCCTTGTTTTATCGATTGCTCTGGCAGCTTGTGGAGCCGATAAGGACAAAAGTGGCAGCGATACAGAAAAGGAAACGAAGAAATTAGTTGTAGGGGCATCCAATGTTCCGCATGCTGAGATTCTTGAAAAAGCTAAACCTCTTCTTAAAGAAAAAGGAATAGATTTGAAAATTGAAAAATTCCAGGATTATGTTTTACCGAATAAGGCTTTAAATGATAAGGAATTGGATGCTAACTATTTTCAGCACCTACCTTTCCTTGAGGCGGCCAATAAAGAGAATGGATATCATTTAGTCAACGCGGGCGGAATTCACATCGAGCCTATCGGACTATATTCACAAAAATATAAAAGCATCGCTAAACTTCCGGAAGGGGCAACAATCATTATGAGCAGCTCGGTTGCTGACCACGGACGTGCGTTATCTCTGTTGGAAAAGAATGGCCTGATCAAGTTGAAAGAGGGCATCGATAAAACGACAGCAACAACAAAAGACATCGTTGAAAATAAGAAAAACCTTAAATTTGATGCTAATTATGAAGCAGCTTTACTTCCAAAGATTTATGAGAGTGGCGAAGGGGATGCAGTTCTGATCAACTCTAACTATGCAATCGACGCAGGCTTGAATCCATTGAAGGATTCGATTGCCATTGAAGATTCAAAATCACCATATGTGAACGTGATTGCGGTTAACAAAGGTGATGAAAATAAAGAAGAAATCAAAACGCTAGTAGAAGTATTGCATTCTAAAGAGATTCAAGATTTCATCCTTAAAGAATATGATGGTGCAGTTGTACCGGTTGATAAATGATTCAAGAAATGGCGGCCTGATAAATTCAGGTCGTTTTTCATGTTTAATCCCGAATCTGAAGGGTAAATAATTATTGAAGGAAATAAAATGATACACAAATTTGAAAGGATGGTTCACTATCAATACTCTTGATTTAAATGTAACAAGCGAAATGGAAAAGGCGATGCAGTCTTCACATGGGATTGGCTACAGTGAGTACAGTAGGAACTTAGACCTCCGTATCGAGGTTGAGAAGGAACGAGATAGGGAACATGTAAAGTGCAACAAAATGGTCCTGGATCTTCAACGCAAAATTCACGTCTAAGCATATAAAAGAGTTCTTTAAAAGATCGGTCTGTAGAGGTAAAATGGAAAGTGGTCCGGAAAATAAGGGTTTCCTTATTGGATAAACTTACATAATGCCTGACAGTCCGATTTTTTTCTTTCCAAACCGGAACGTTCATACCTTCCAATCGAATCTGTCGAACATATATTAATAAGAACGAAGGTTTGCCGAATAATAAGATAATTTTAACAAAAGCTAAAATACGGCTGAATATGCTGTAAATATGCCCTATCTGTTAGTATCCTAAGAATAGGACAGGTTTTTACTATGTAATAAGTGGAAACCCCTATCTATATTAGTTGATTCTAAATTGGATTTGTTATAAAATTGGAATGAGAATAAATTGAGAATGCTTTTATGCAAATTATAGTAAAGAAAGTTATCTTTACTTTCTGGTAATAAAATAGGAATTAGTTCACGGAGGTATTATTATGTCAGCTTCTACATTAACGGTTAAAGATCTTCACGTATCAATTGAAGGTAAAGAGATTTTAAAAGGGGTAAACCTTGAAGTTAAAGGTGGAGAAATCCATGCGATCATGGGGCCAAATGGAACTGGTAAATCCACTTTATCATCAGCAATCATGGGTCACCCAAAATATGAAGTGACAAGCGGAAGCATCACATTCGATGGGGAAGACGTATTGGAAATGGAAGTCGACGAGCGCGCTCGTGTAGGTCTATTCCTTGCTATGCAATATCCAAGTGAAATCAGTGGCGTTACAAACGCTGACTTCTTACGTTCTTCCATTAACGCACGCCGTGAAGAAGGCGATGAAATTTCATTGATGAAATTCATCCGTCAAATGGATCAAAAAATGGAATTCCTTGAAATGGATGAAGATATGGCGCAACGCTATTTAAATGAAGGTTTCTCCGGCGGAGAGAAAAAACGTAACGAGATTCTTCAATTAATGATGATTCAACCTAAAATTGCAATTTTAGATGAGATTGATTCAGGGCTTGACATTGATGCACTTAAAGTCGTTTCAAAAGGAATCAACGAAATGCGCGGAGAAGACTTTGGATGCTTGATCATCACTCACTACCAACGTCTATTAAATTACATCACTCCTGATTATGTACACGTAATGATGCAAGGACGTGTCGTAAAATCAGGCGGTCCTGAACTTGCTGCCCGCTTGGAAGCGGAAGGTTATGATTGGATCAAACAAGAATTGGGCATTGAAGACGAAACTGTTGGCGAAGAAGCGTAAGTAGGAGGATTTGCAATGACTACAGAAACGAAATTACCGTTTGAACAAGAGGATATAAGCTCTTATTCAACTAAAAATAATGAGCCAGCTTGGCTTTCCGAGCTTCGGATTCAAGCGTTTTCTGAATTTGAAAAGCTCCCGATGCCAAAGCCGGATAAAACGAAAATCGACAAATGGAATTTTACTTCTTTCAAGACCCACGCGGTTGAAAGTGAAGCTTTTGCCTCTAAAGAGGAGCTTCCGGAAGAAATCAAAGCCATCATTGAAGAAAACGGAAACTTATACATTCAACGCAACAATACGCCGGCACATATCAATCTGTCAGCAAATGTAAAAGAACAAGGCGTCATTTTTACGGATATTTTCACAGCGGCACGTGACCATTCCGAGCTTGTGCAAAAGTATTTCATGAAAGACGGCGTTAAAATAGATGAGCATCGTTTAACAGCATTGCATGCTGCATTAGTTAATGGGGGAGCATTCCTTTATGTTCCGAAAAATGTAGAAATCAAAGAGCCGATTCAAGCGGTATTCTTGTTGGATAATCCAGATACTGCACTTTTCAATCATGTATTGATCGTAGCGGAAGATAACAGCTCGGTAACATATGTGGAGAACTATTTCTCAAATGTTGAATCTAACGAAGGCATCGCCAATATCGTAACTGAAGTATTTGCGAATGCGAATGCAAAAGTGGAATACGGAGCGGTCGATACACTTTCAAAAGGCTTTACGACATATGTTAACCGTCGTGGAGTGGCAGGACGTGACGCCCGTATTGAGTGGGCGCTTGGCCTGATGAACGATGGAAATACGATTTCAGATAATACAACATATCTAATGGGCGATGGCTCTCACGGTGATACTAAATCCGTTGTTGTCGGACGCGGGGAACAAAAACAGAACTTTACGACAGCCATTATTCATTTTGGCAAACGCTCTGAGGGCTATATCCTTAAGCACGGTGTCATGAAAGACGCAGCATCCTCTATTTTTAATGGAATTGGGAAAATAGAGTTTGGTGCTACAAAGGCTAATGCCGAACAAGAATCACGCGTACTGATGCTGAGTGAAAAGGCACGCGGTGACGCCAATCCAATCCTCTTGATTGATGAAGATGATGTAACGGCTGGTCATGCTGCTTCCGTCGGCCGTGTTGACCCGCTTCAACTGTATTATTTAATGAGCCGTGGTATTACAAAGAAAGAAGCAGAAAGACTTGTCATTCACGGATTCTTGGCCCCTGTTGTTAACCAGCTTCCTATTGAGGGAGTTAAAAAACAATTAGTAGCGGTCATTGAAAGGAAAGTACAGTAATGAACCCATACGAAATTCGTAAGCTTTTTCCAATATTAGATCAAGAAGTCAATGGTCAGCCATTAGTTTATTTAGATAGTGCTGCAACCTCTCAAAAACCGGCTGCAGTGATTGAAGCGATTGAGCAATATTACCGCGGATACAACTCGAATGTTCACCGCGGGGTGCATACACTAGGAACAAAAGCTACGGATGCGTATGAAGGTGCACGTGAAAAGGTACGTAAGTTCATTAATGCTTCTTCTACAGAAGAAATCATCTTCACTAGAGGTACAACGACTTCTTTAAATACTGTAGCAAGAAGTTACGGTGGTGCAAATATTAAAGCGGGTGACGAAATCGTCATCTCCTACATGGAGCATCATAGTAATATCATTCCGTGGCAGCAGCTTGCCAAAGAAAAAGGCGCTGTACTGAAGTATATTCCGCTTCAGGAGGATTGTACGATTTCCCTTGATGATGTTAGGGCAACAATTACGGACGCAACGAAAATCGTTTCCATCATGCAGGTTTCGAATGTACTTGGTGTTATCAATCCTGTGAAGGAAATCGCGCAAATCGCCCATGAACACGGTGCTATAATGGTAGTCGACGGGGCGCAAAGCACGCCGCACCTAAAAGTGGATGTCCGTGATCTGGATTGTGATTTCTTTGCCTTCTCAGGTCATAAAATGGTCGGCCCAACTGGTATCGGCGCATTATATGGCAAAAAAGAACTTCTGGAAAAAATGGAGCCGATTGAATTTGGCGGTGAGATGATTGATTTTGTAGGTTTGTATGAGTCTACATGGAAAGAACTCCCGTGGAAATTCGAAGGCGGAACCCCTATCATTGCAGGTGCCATCGGTCTTGGGGCTGCGATTGATTTCTTGGAAGAAATCGGCTTGGATAATATTGAACGGCACGAACATAAACTCGCCGCTTATGCGATGGAGAAAATGTCTGCAGTTGAAGGACTGACGATATACGGTCCAAAAGATTCAGAAAAACGTGCGGGTGTAGTAACCTTTAATATTAATGACGTACATCCACATGATGTCGCTACCGTACTTGATGCAGATGGAATTGCTGTCCGTGCCGGTCATCACTGCGCACAGCCATTAATGAAATGGCTTGACGTGTCCTCGACAGCAAGAGCAAGTTTCTATCTCTATAACACGGAAGAAGATATTGATAAGCTTGTGTCCGGGCTTGTTAAAACGAAGGAGTATTTCAGCAATGTCTTTTGATAACTTAGATACACTTTACCGTCAGGTCATTATGGATCATTATAAGAAACCACGTAATAAGGGCATGCTAGAGGATGGCAGCATGACGATTGACATGAACAATCCAACTTGCGGTGATCGGATTCGATTAACGATGAAGATTGAAGATGGAAAAGTCAACGATGTTAAATTCGATGGTGACGGTTGTTCGATATCCATGAGTTCAGCTTCCATGATGACTCAAGCCATTAAGGGCAAAGACGTTGAAACTGCTTTAGCCATGTCCGAGACTTTTTCCTTAATGATTCAGGGAAAAGAATACGATGATGAGATGGACCTTGGGGATATTGAAGCCCTTCAAGGTGTTTCTAAATTTCCTGCCCGAATCAAGTGTGCGACGTTAGCTTGGAAGGCCATGGAAAAGGGATTGAAGGAATAATTAAATTAAAATGAGCTGTTGTAATTCAGCCATTTGAAATGGAGGAATACGAGCTATGGCAAAGAAAATGCCTGAAATCGGCGATTATAAATATGGCTTTGCGGATAAAGATGTTTCCATCTTCCGTTCAAAGCGCGGTCTGACAAAAGAAATCGTGGAAGAGATTTCTCGAATGAAGGATGAACCGCAATGGATGCTTGATTTCCGTTTGAAATCATTGGAGCATTTTTACAACATGCCAATGCCTCAATGGGGCGGCGACATGCAGAGCTTGAACTTTGATGAAATCACATACTATGTTAAACCATCAGAGAAATCGGAAAAATCTTGGGATGAAGTTCCTGAGGAAATCAAACAGACTTTTGATAAGTTGGGAATTCCTGAGGCCGAACAAAAATATCTTGCAGGCGTATCCGCTCAATATGAATCTGAAGTGGTTTACCATAGCATGAAAGTTGAATTGGAAGATTTGGGTATCGTGTTTAAAGATACGGACTCAGCACTTCGTGAAAATGAAGATATCTTCCGTGAGCATTTTGGAAAAACGATTCCGCCTACTGACAATAAATTCTCGGCATTGAACTCGGCGGTTTGGTCAGGCGGATCTTTCATCTATGTACCAAAAGGCGTTAAAGTGGATACTCCGCTTCAAGCTTATTTCCGAATCAACTCTGAAAACATGGGTCAATTCGAACGTACGCTAATCATTGTTGATGAAGGCGCATCCGTTCACTATGTAGAAGGTTGCACAGCACCTGTATATACAACTAACTCCCTTCATAGTGCGGTTGTTGAAATAGTCATTAAAAAAGATGCTTACTGCCGTTACACGACGATCCAAAACTGGGCAAACAACGTGTTTAACCTGGTTACGAAACGTGCGGTATGTGATGCTAACGCAACTATGGAATGGATTGATGGTAACATCGGTTCTAAATTGACAATGAAATATCCTGCTGTCATCTTAAAAGGTGAAGGTGCCCGCGGTATGACATTATCCATTGCCATTGCCGGAAAAGGCCAGCACCAAGATGCTGGGGCAAAAATGATTCACCTGGCGCCAAATACATCTTCAACTATCGTATCTAAATCAATTTCTAAACAAGGCGGTAAAGTAACATATCGCGGTATCGTTCACTTCGGACGTAAAGCGGATGGAGCTCGTTCGAACATTGAATGTGATACATTAATCATGGATAATCAGTCTACATCTGATACAATCCCTTATAATGAAATCTTGAATGACAACATTTCCCTTGAACACGAAGCGAAGGTTTCCAAAGTATCTGAAGAACAATTGTTCTACTTGATGAGCCGCGGAATTTCTGAGCAAGAAGCAACGGAAATGATCGTAATGGGCTTCATCGAACCATTTACAAAAGAACTTCCGATGGAATATGCGGTTGAAATGAACCGTCTGATCAAGTTCGAAATGGAAGGCTCCATCGGATAATAACCGACTGTCATGCCTGTAAGGCGATTTAGAATAACCCATTCATACAAAAAGCCTGCCAGGGAGACTCGGCAGGCTTTTTGTTTTGGAAAGTGATATTCGACACCCTTATCAAAGATTGAATATGGTTATACAAGGGTGAAAAATAGTAGACAGGAAATGGGGCCTGTCCCGAAAGGAGTGATGGTCAGATGATATATGTTGGTGTGACCGGTTGGGGGGATCATGATAGTTTGTATCATGGCGGAGTGTCGCAACGTGATAAACTCAAAGAGTATGGGGCTCATTTTCCCATTGTGGAGGTGGATGCCTCATTTTATGCAATCCAGCCAAAGAGGAACAGTGAAAAGTGGATATCCGAGACACCAGCGTCATTCCAGTTTGTCGTTAAAGCCTATCAAGGGATGACGGGACATCAGCGTGGGGAAATTCCATTTGAAAGTAAAAAGGAAATGTTCAAGGCCTTTCGGGACTCTCTAGAAGCTTATCAGAAGTCCGGCAAGCTCGCGATGATCCTATTTCAGTTTCCGCCATGGTTTGATTGTAACCGTGAAAATGTAAATTACCTGAGATGGTGTAAAGCTGAAATGGGCGATATTCCAGCTGCCATAGAATTTCGGAATCAAAGCTGGTACAGACCCAACATGGTCCAGCAAACCCTGGACTTCATCCAAAAGGAGGGTTGGGTCCACACTGTATGCGATGAGCCTCAGGCTGGGGAGGGTTCCATTCCTATCGTCCTCCATTCCACCCATGAAGATAAAACGCTGATCCGCTTTCATGGCCGTAACCTGCATGGTTGGCAGAGACCTTCTTCGGGTGATAATTGGCGTGAGGTCAGGTACTTATACCGATATAATCATCAGGAATTGAATGAATGGGTGGAGAAAATCAGGATAATGGAAAAGGAATCCAAGGAGATATATGTCCTGTTCAATAATAACTCAGGCGGAGATGCCGCTGATAATGCCAAACAAATGATTGAGTTGCTTGGTATAGAATATGAAGGACTGGCTCCCCGGCAGCTTGGTTTGTTTTAAGACGCATTATATAATTAATAAAGAGATGGTATGACAAGCAAGTAAGAGGTAATATCCTCACAAACAGGTAAAGGCGGATTTCTTTATGGTATGGTTAGTATTAGTGGGTATCGGATTATTAGCGGGTTCAATTGGCTCTCTTGTCGGTCTGGGCGGCGGCATCATCATTGTGCCTTCTCTTTTATATTTAGGTACATCTACAAATATAATAGAAGGACTGACACCTCAGATCGCCGTCGGTGTTTCAACGGTGATCATGATTTTTACCGGCTTATCTTCTACTTTATCTTATTTAAAACATAAAGTGGTGGACTATAAGGCAGGCTTAATTTTCTTTATAGGCAGTGCACCTGGTGGAATAATAGGAGCCTATGTGAATAAAAACCTTAATGTCGAAGCTTTTTCATTGTACTTTGGAGCTTTCATGATTTTCATGGCTATCGTGTTATTAGTGAAAAACCGTTTGAAGCCAATGGTTTTCAAGCCTGGTAAAGCGAAAATAGTTAAGACGTATAAAACTGAAAATGGACATTCATTTTCTTATGGTTACCATCCCCTGATAGCTGTATCGATTACATTTGTCGTGGGATTCAGCTCCGGGTTATTTGGAATTGGCGGTGGAGCCTTAATGGTTCCTGTAATGATGCTTCTTTTCTTCTTCCCTCCGCATATGGCTGTAGCGACTTCGATGTTCATGGTATTTCTATCTTCGGTCACAAATTCGATTACGCATATTTCCCTTGGAAATGTAAATTGGCCATATGCTTTTGCCCTGATCCCAGGTGCATGGTTCGGTGCTAAATTAGGGGCTTACATCAATACGCGCCTAAAGAGCGGGGCACTTGAAAATATGTTAAAAATAGTACTGATAATCATTGGTTTACGTCTTATATACCAAAGTATTACAGGATAAACGAGGAGGAAAAATGATGTCAGAAATCATTCATTTATATCACACCAATGATCTCCATAGTCATTTTGAAAATTGGCCTCGTATTGATAAGTTTCTTAAAGAAAGAAGACAACTTCATCAAGAAACGGGAGAAGAGGCAATCATACTTGATATAGGAGACCATGTGGATCGCTGGCATCCATATACAGAAGGTACGTTGGGTAAAGGAAATATTGAGCTTCTGAATGAAGCGGGCTACCAATATGTAACCATCGGTAATAATGAAGGGATCACTTTACCTCATGATGCGTTAGACTCCTTATATGATCATGCAAGGTTCAAGGTCTTGGCAGCAAATATTTATTATGGGGATAATGAAAGGCCGGAATGGGCGCTGCCATATTGGATACATACAACGGTAAAAGGCACCAAAATTGCCTTGATAGGTCTGACAGCTTTTTTTCAAAAGTTTTATTCTGCGATGGGCTGGGAATTAACAGAACCATTCGTTGAGTTAAAGGAACAACTAGAAAGGGTTAGAACAGAGGCAGATGTAATCATCGTCCTTTCTCACCTGGGCATCCATGATGATGAGCGGATGGCAGCGGACTTTCCGGAGATTGACGTCATACTTGGCGCGCATACCCACCACATCCTTCACCAAGGGAAATTGATCAATGATACACTCCTATGCGGTGCAGGGAAATATGGTTTTTTTGTTGGGCAGGTGGAAATGACCGTCAATCAGGAAAAGAGAATTAGCAAGAAGAGTGCCATTCTCTATGATACGAATGACTTTTCGGAATTAGAGAATGAACGATCATGGATTGAAGCAATGTATCAGGCCGGTGGGGAAACGCTAAAACAGGTCGTAGTGGACTTACCGGAAGCGCTGGAAAATGATTGGTTCAAAGTAAGTGCTTTGACGAAAATCCTTGGTGAGGCCTTAAGGGAGTGGAGTCAGGCGGATTGCACCTTTTTGAATGCGGGTCTTCTGCTCGATGGATTGCCAAAGGGACCTGTCACAAAAGGGGATATTCACAGAATCTGTCCACACCCCATCAATCCTTGCATCGTTGAAGTTAATGGGAATGAATTAAAAGAAATCTTAATGCAATCGAGAAATGAGGAGTGGCCACACATTCAGGTGAAAGGTTTCGGTTTCCGGGGAAAAATCATGGGCGTCATGAATTATGATCAAATTGAATTTAACGAAATGGAGAATGGAATCGTAAAAGGGATATTGATAAAAGGGGAGAAACTGGAGACTGATAAGTCCTATAAACTGGCAATACCTGATATGTTCACGTTTGGGCACTTTTTTCCAAGTATTCAGCGCACAAATCGCAAGAAATATCTATTACCGGAATTCTTACGGGATATCCTTTTATGGAAGTTGAAAAAAATATATACAGATGCCTAACGCTAAATCACGGTTTCGCCTTTTCATTCATAAAGTATGAGGAAGAAAGGGGCGAACCCAATGATTAGCATGATACCAATAATACTTGATAATCATACATTCCTAGCCATTTCTGTCCGACTTCCCAAAACGAATTTACTTGCCATCGCTTCCGATAAAGGATATATAATGTGCGGTGCGTTGGATGTAGCGCTGCTGAATGATAAATTGAGAGATCGTAAAATCCTTGCAGGCAGGGCTACAGGAGTTAAATCGATTGATGAGCTTTTGGAAGCGCCGCTTGAATCAGTTACCTGGGAAGCTGTGGAAAAAGGTATTTATCCAGGAATGATTGGTAAAGAGGCATTAATCAAAATGATTTGAAGTGGTGGGCTTTCTTTTATCCAGAAGGGGGCCTTGTTTTAATTCACCAAGAAAATAGTTAATATTTTTCAATAAATATTTTTAAACGGATTCATTTATAAGGATATTTTCCGATAACCCTTATAAAGGAACGGTTTGATTTACAAATATTGAATTGGGAAATGGAGTACAAGTATGAGGCTAGCTATTACAAAGTCCCTGAGCCCTGGAGCCAGGCTTGGAAAAGACATTTATAATGAGCAGGGCCATATCCTCTTGTGTGAGGGTCTTACATTAACGCAGAAAATGATCGCTCGACTGGTATCCCTTAATATTCCTTTAGTTTACATTCAAGATTCTAGGACGGATGACATTATTCCAATGCCACCAGTATTCGGGAACCTAAGGAGAGAAGCCATTAATAGGATTGAAACCACTTTCCTGGACATGAAAAACGAAATGAACCTTGATGGATCTTTCACGATGGAGCAACCTAACGTCAAGTTCACTCAAATCGTCCGAAACATCATGGACGAGCTCAATAGGAATAATGAGTTATTGACTATATTGGCGGATGTTTATACATACGATGACTATATCTTTACTCATTCCTTCAATGTGACCCTATATACCCTGGCAATCGGGATGGAGTTGAATATTAATAATAAGAATCTCGAAATTCTTGGGCTTGGAGCGATTTTACATGATGTCGGCAAAATGTTCATACCTTTGGGAATCCTCCATAAACCCGGTAAGTTAACGGAAAAGGAATTTGAACAAATCCAAAAACATGCCGATTATGGATTTCATCTAATCAAAAATGTTCATACCGTTTCACATTTAGTTGCAAATTGTGCCTATCAGCATCATGAAAGGCTTGATGGATCTGGATATCCACGTGGAATAAAAGGGGATGAAATCCATTATTTCGGCAAGATCATTGCCGTTGCCGATGTGTTTGATGCCGTGACTTCCAATCGGGTTTACCGTAAGGCCATGCTGCCTCATCAGGGGTTGGAAATCCTTTATGCGGGAATCGGGAAAAAATTCGACAATACGATCATCGAGGCGTTCCGCCGGGCAGTTGCCATCTATCCAAATGGTCTATCCGTAGAATTGAATGATGGGAGAAAAGGTGTCGTATCCGCTCAGAATGAGGGGATAGGGGACCGACCTATGATAAGGATACTTGAAGAAAATGGGGAACAGGTAAAAGAGTCCTATGAAGTGGATTTGAATAAAAACCTGCAGTTGCTGATCATGAAATGTCTCAATATACAAGAACCAGCCTAAACTCAAGGATAAGCTGGTTTTTTTATTCCTTGTTTTCCTTCATGATGGCAGGTGCCACCGAACCGTTTCCGTTACTATAATAACTTGGTACATCACCCTCAATTAGCAAGCTGCCGACTGTCACTTCCTGACTGACCTTGGTCTCTTTAGTGAAGGAGGGGATGACGATTTGAATATTGACATCAAAATCAACAATCAATTCATAATACACATTATTGATGCCTGCGTTTGTCAATTTTGTCTTCAAATCCGATTCAACATTACCGATGACTGACATTTTCACTGGGATTTCAGGTCCATAGTTGGAAAGGAGATTATTCCCGGTTACGACACCCAATGGTATATAATAGACTACACTTTTATATTGTTCATCATTTATTTTGGAGGAACCCTTTTTAAAAGGATTTCCCTGTTCGATGCCAAGCTTGTTTTGAATATCCTTTGTAATGTTAGCGCGCAATTCACTGTATATGACCGGATTGAAGCTATAGGAAGAACTGGAGTCCTTACCACCCTCGTTGTTGGTGATGATTTTGTTCATATCAATCTTGGATATATTCTCATCTACAGATTCATGAATCGTTTCCGTTGCAATCCGTTTGATTTCATGTTCGGCTACACTCATGATCACCGGTTCAATTGATTTATCAACATACCAAAGAGTCATGATGCTTGATATGATAAAAAGGATAAATGAGTAGAGGAATACTTTTCGGGTGGGAAGAGGCCCCTTTTTTCGGAATTTCTTTGTTCGAAATCTTTTTCGGAACACGCTTTAGCCCCCTTTACTAATACCTATGCATCAAGTTCGGGGGTTTATGTTCGAATCAAAAAAAAGCAGCGAGAAATTCGTCGCCGCTCACTTTTGTTTTTTAGCTAAATCCTTCCTTTCCCACATTTTTAAATAGGGGTAAGGGTCAAAGCTCCATTCTGTGATTCCGTTGTCTTTGTACATCCCATAATGAAGATGCGGAGGGAACTTACCCGCAGTTCCAGGAGGGCCGTAACCTGTACTGCCTACACCTCCGATGATTTGTCCGGGCTCGACGACTTGTCCGACTTTCAATCCTTCGGCAAATCCGCTTAAATGGGCAAAGTAATGATACGTATTATTTAAATCCCGTATCCCAATCCGCCAACCCCCGAATTTATTCCAGCCTTTCATTTCAATGATTCCATAGCTCGTTGACCGAACAGGAAGGCTATAATCCGCAAATATATCTGTACCCTCATGGATTCTCCTTCCGCCCCATCCACGAGCGCTTCCCCATGTATTTAAATACGTATAATGCGTCCGTACTGGAACTGGAAAGGCTTTTTCCTGTAAATCCAGCCGGCCATATTTCTTATAGATCTTCGCATTGCCGATAATGATGCTGACGGCTTTATCTCGTTTATAATATTCCCACAAGCCGATCCGGATATTATCTTCATCTGAACCATAAGTATGGAGATGCTTCGAAAAAGCGTATAATCGATCGGTGTCATTAGTGACATCAGCTTTGCCATCGCCATTCCCATCCTGGCCTAACCCATCAAAAAAGGTGATCGTTAGCGGGTTCACGTCGTTTAAGTGAGGATTGAGAGCCCCACCCCACTTTGAAGGCTCGATATTGATGCCAATTAAACCCTTTGCCGGCTCTAAATCCCGTCTGGCAGCCCTTAGGCTGTGCTCATATTGATCAGCGCCAGCAAGGTAATACCATGGGATTTGCAGGGTAGCTTCCATGTTTCTATAAAGCGCCATTCTTCCTGCATAAGCTTCAGGGGTATCAGCGGCATTAACCATTTGGCTTGATGCATCCAAAATAAACAAACAAGTTATGATAAGAAGAAATAATTTTTTCAACGGGGCAACTCCTTTCATGAGAATCTCCAATTTATAAAGACATCAGTCCATCTTTTATAGTTTTGCTGATTTGGCTTTAAACATGAAAAATAAATAATGGGAAACCAACTATAACTTGTATAAATGCTTTTTTATTGTTAAAGTAGGGTGTGTTAATTTCTATAGAATGGAGTGACATTTTCATGTCTTCTACAAATAAAGAAATTCTTCGTAAACCAGATTGGTTAAAAATAAAGCTTAATACTAATGAAAACTACCTCGGTTTAAAAAATATGATGCGGGAAAAAAATCTTCATACAGTCTGTGAAGAGGCGAAATGTCCGAATATTCACGAATGCTGGTCAGTGAGAAGAACGGCCACATTCATGATCTTAGGTGAAATCTGTACAAGGGCATGCCGTTTTTGTGCAGTTACAACCGGACGTCCTAATGAATTGGACTGGGCTGAACCAGAGCGTGTTGCGGATTCCGTTGTTCTGATGAATTTAAAGCATGTTGTCATTACAGCTGTTGCCCGTGACGATTTAAAGGATGGAGGCGCTGAAGTTTTCGCTGAAACGGTCCGTGCCATCCGACGCAAGAATCCATTTACATCAATTGAAGTATTACCGTCGGATATGGGCGGGTTGCATGAAAATATTAAGACTTTGATGGATGCTAAACCAGACATTCTGAACCATAATATAGAGACAGTCAGAAGTCTATCCGACCGTGTACGGGCTCAAGCTAAATACGAACGTTCATTGGAGCTTTTAAGAAGAGCCAAAGAACTGTATCCGGAGATTCCGACAAAGTCCAGCTTAATGGTCGGCCTTGGAGAAACACGGGAGGAAATCCTCGAAACGATGGATGACCTAAGGGCTAATAATGTGGATATCATGACGATCGGCCAGTATTTGCAGCCGACTAAAAAGCATTTGAAGGTGCTGAAATACTACACGCCTGAGGAGTTTGCCGAATTGAAGGAACGTGCATTGGAAAAAGGATTCAGCCATTGTGAATCCGGCCCGCTTGTCCGTTCTTCCTACCATGCGGACGAACAGGTTAATGCAGCAGCTAAACATAAGCAAACCAAAGGTGAAGAATTATTGAAATAGAGTGAAATAAAGGACCGAAAAATTCGGTCCTTTCATTTTTAATTAACGGTTATCCATTTTTTGATGGATGTTATCGTGATGATCCCTTTTATCGTTAACCATTTCTCCGTTTTCATTTTCTGCGTTACTCATTTTGTATCCTTGAGGCGATTTCAGCATTCTTTTGATGGTTTGTTCAATCGTATAGTCCATCCCTTTGCTGCCGGATTTCAATGTAGCGAAATTCTCGACATCTTGGGAAAGGTTTTGAAAATCATCACTGACGTAGACGTGATAGTAGCGAGGAACGACGGACATAGCTGTTCGTTTAACTTGGTCAGCGGTTTCGGTCCGATCCTTGGTATTTGTATCGTATACGACAAGAACTTCCTCATCCGTTACGAGGGTAGCCGCATCATTGACATTTGGAATCTGTACACTGAGCTTAGAAATGACATCAGACAATTGTTCACGGTCAATGGAAGCAGCCTTGTTAGAAATGTTACGGCCGTCAATGGTTGTACTATTGGTGCGGGTAAAACCGAAATCATCACTTTTATTGTCATGATTGCGATAATCCTCGTCATAATATTGGGTCGGATTATTTACGTTTGTTGGGTTACCAGCATGATTTTTTGCACCGAGCCCCTGATCATGTTTATTAGAACATCCGGTCAGTGCAATAATCGAACTTAAACCTATTGTTATTATCGTTTTTTTCATCAATAACACCCCCGTAACTTTAGGATGAACATATTTCTCTATTTTTCGC
The DNA here is from genome assembly GCF_056402395.1 of Peribacillus sp. P4_B1. Lineage (NCBI taxonomy): Bacteria > Bacillati > Bacillota > Bacilli > Caryophanales > Bacillaceae > Peribacillus > Peribacillus sp. P4_B1. The sequence goes on along the minus strand of NZ_JBFUHM010000017.1, from coordinate 40,232 downwards.
TTAGTAATTGATGGGGAATCAGTTATAATTTAAGAAGGAATGTATTTTTGAGAGGTGAAAGCAATGATTAACATCAATAACATGACCTATGAAATAATCGAGGATGAAAGGGAAGGCTATAACGAAGAAGCGTTTAAAGCCAGATACAGTGAGATTTTAACGAAGTATGATTATATTGTAGGGGATTGGGGTTACGGCCAATTGAGGCTGCGTGGATTTTTTGATGATTCTAATCAGAAAGCGACCTTCGATACAAAAATAAGCACGCTTACTGAATATTTATATGAATACTGCAATTTTGGCTGTCCATATTTCGTCATGAAGAAAATAAAGAAATGAAAAAGGCCAGAATTTACTCTGGCCTTCCATGTTAAGAGCTTCCGTATCCTTTATAAGGAGGCTGCTCATGGTTTTCTGGATCATCATGTGTCGGATGAGCACCAGGATATTTTCGAGGTAAGTCTTCGTGCAACGATTTATTTTCAAAATTAAAGGCACTTTGATATCGTTGCCCTTCCTGCCATGGCGTGTTTTTATTTTGAACTGGTGCATCCTTTGCTCTGGATGATCCAAAAGGTCCTTCGGGAAATTCTTCAGGAATTAAATAATCCCGCTGTTTTTCGACATTGGAGAAATCGTGGTATATTTCCTCTTCTTTGCCCAAGGTAATCCCCCCTCATGTAATCGTACATTCAGTAGGTTTTCCCGATTAAGAAAAAAACTTCAGCTTTCAGACGATTTCCATTAAAAAGTGACTTAATTCTTCCGCTTCCGCTTCTGACAACTGAAAGGCATGCTCAAGATAGCCTTCCTCTTCTAAATCATCAGGTCCAATGATCGCGAATCGGTTACTCTGCATATTTAAAACAAGTTTCTTCCCATAAAAACGATCAGTTGTCGTAATGGCCAAATCGAATCTTGATTCTTCGCCCATGAAACTTATGAACCGGGTTTTTGAATCAACGACGTCATTGTATAAATAAAAACGATCTTCCATAATATCATTCCCTTCTTATGTTCACATTTGTAATTCCATCATAACAAAGTGACTTCAATAGGGGAACAGACATTTTCGGGCTTCCAAAGGTGGAGGAACTTCGTCACGCGTCTTGATGCATTAGGATCGGCAAGCAATCATGCCGCGAGAGAGTTTTCCTCGATTAAAGGAAAATTGTCAAGAATGCAAATGGGAGTAATTTTGGTTACTTTTATTTCAATGGATGACGGGAAATGCGACCCCTGTAAAGAAGTCAATGTACGTTTCTGCCGATGTTTAGTAGAGGGATCGGTTCAAAGGTTGTGGCTGAAGGAATTGAGAGTAGGGGAGAAGCTATGGTATTATCAAGGAATAAGGTTGTTTTGGTACAGGGTTATAACTCGGCTGGCCAATCAACCATAGTAATGCTTCCTATATCATCTTAGATCAGAAAGGATCTGGAAAAAATGTACTTTGTAGACCGCCAAAAGATTGAACAAATATTAGGTTTTCTTGAAAAGCAGCTTGGACTTTTTGAAGGGCATGATAATTGGGATGGAGACATTGGGGAACTTATCGCTGAAAGGCTCATACAGACTTCAATCGATTCCGTGTTGGATGTAGGAAATGCAGTAATTGATGGTTTTATTATGCGTGATCCGGGAAGTTACGAAGATATTATCGATATCCTTCATGATGAAAAAGTCATTTCAGAAGAAAAAGCGATACAATTTAAAAAGGTTTTGCCGCTAAGGAAAATGCTGGTTCAAGACTTCATTGAAGTTGATCACAACGAACTGCATAAGGTATTCTCGGAAAATATCGCGGCATTTAAGCAATTCCCGAATTTGGTGAGGAACTATTTAACAAACGAATTGGGACCTGTATCTGCTTTTAAAAACTAGTATTGTTAGGAAGGCGAATTCAAATGAAGTCGTATAAAGGGTATTTGATTGACTTAGATGGCACCATGTATCGCGGGACTGAACAAATTGCGGAAGCTGCAGGTTTTATAAATGACCTAAAAAAAAGGGATATCCCTTATTTATTCGTCACCAACAACTCGTCCCGGACTCCGGCACAGGTAGCGGATAAATTGAGAAGCATCGGCATATCAACGGAAGATGATCAGGTTTTCACGACAAGCATGGCCACAGCGAATTACATAGCTGAACAAAAGGAAGCTGCATCGGTCTATGTAGTGGGTGAAGAAGGCATTATCGAGGCTCTCAAGGAAAAAGGAATGAAGCTTGTGGATGAGCATCCAGACTTTTTGGTAATGGGCATCGACCGCGGCATCAATTATGAAAAGTTGTCAAAAGCCTGCCTTGCAGTTAGAAATGGCGCAGTTTTCATTTCAACAAATGGCGATATTGCCATTCCTACTGAACAAGGCCTTTTGCCGGGGAATGGTGCTTTGACATCCGTTGTTTCCGTTTCGACTCAGGTACAGCCGATTTTCATTGGAAAACCTGAATCCGTCATAGTGGAACAGGCTCTAAGAGTATTAGGGGTACCTAAAGAAGAGACAATCATGGTTGGGGATAACTATGATACGGATATCCTCGCCGGCATTAATGCAGGGATCGACACATTGCTTGTACATACTGGGGTAACGACCAAAGAACGCTTGAAGCAATATAAGGAGCAGCCGACGCATGTGGTGGACACGCTCGACCTATGGCGCTTCGAATGAAAAAACCAGGCCTGCGAAAGCAGCCCTGGTTTTTTTATGTCGCAAAACAGTGAAAATCGATGAAATGAATTATGGCTTACTACTCTGCATTTTCGGTTCTGTGGGCAAGCCGGCTTGAAGCGGCAGCTGCAATTGCTCCAACAATATCATCTAGAAAGGTATTTACCTTACCTGTGCTTTTATCGTTCAAATATTTTAAGATACCCGGCTTTTGCTTATCGATGAAACCATAATTAGTAAAGCCGATGGATCCGTAAACATTCACAATAGAAAAAGCTAATATTTCATCAACCCCATATAGGCCTTCATCTATTTCAATGATGCTTAGCAAGGGTTCCTCGAGCAGTTTTTTCTCGGCTAGAATATCCAACTGTATGCCGGTCAGTATGGCATTTTGGACCTCGCGTTTTGAAAGGACACGTTCTACATTATGAAGGCAATCGGCCATTTGGAGATTTTCATGGTAACCTGATTGTAAATACATGACAAGTTCAGCGATATCCTCCAATTTCACTCCTCTTTCAATTAACCATCTTCGAGCCGTTTGTTCAGAAATTGATTGTTCAATATTAGCCATGTAATCACCCATTTCTCTATATTTTAAAGGGATAGTTCTAATGCCGGCAGTTTTTAGTTGATCAAAATGAAAACCCATGTTTTAATGCGAATTTCCAATAAGGTTTCGATAATCATTCAGAAAACGGATTATTCCACATATATATAAGTATATGATGTCCAATATTTCTATTATATCCATTTAATGAGGGGGGCCATTCCATGATAGAAGAAATCATTTTTAATAATTATGGTATACAGGTAGGGCTTGAAGAAACCAATAGCAGGTTTCCAAGCTTCCGTTCAGGGAATATGGTTTACAGCATCGTTCCCATTGGAAATATGGAGCAGGAGGAATTAGTGGAACGGCATAAAATGTCTCAACACCTGATTTCACAAGGAGATCGCTACGTATCGGCCTTTGTCCTTGCCAATCATGGAAGTTTTGTTTCGGAAGCGGATGAACAATTATTCATCCTTCTTGCCAATCAGGCTTTAGATGGCCCGAAAAATTTCAACCCAGGAAGACGGCTGGCAAGATTTCACCAGCGTGGGAGAAATATTACTGAAACGATTCGAACATGTTCAAGGATTGGTAAATGGAAAGAGTTATGGGAACAAAGGATCGATCAGTTAGAAATGATTTGGAGGGATAAGCTCAATGCCCATCCTGATAACCAGTTTGAAAAATTATTTATAGAAACCTTTCCCTATTATATGGTACTTGGTGAAAATGCGATTCAATATTTGGTCGACACGGAAATTGATGATGCCCCGCAAATTGTCGATAGTGGAACAGTATGTTATGAACGTTTTTTACATGATACCTGGAAAAGCAATAAATGGATGAAAAATCCGTTTGATTGGGTGTTCGACCACGGCACCAGGGATGTGGCGGAATGGGTGAGGGAACACTATTTTCAAAATGTACATACCCATCAGAAAGGCATTGGCCATTTCTTTCACGAATATCAGGCTATAGAACAATTCTCCAGCTTTTCAGCCCGGTTGTTATATTCAAGAATGCTATTTCCCATTCATTACTTTGAAACAGTAGAAGAGTATTTTTCAAAAACGACGGAATCAAGGTCAAATGAATTGGAGGACAAAATATCGTCGATCACGAAATCCTCCCAACAATATGAATCATTCCTCAAACATTTTTATGAATTGGCGGAAGTTCCGGCCAAGCAATATAATTTACCTCAAATTGACTGGATTTAGGAAAGAAATATGATCCATCCTTAATTACTATGTTATGATGATAACGAGATTTTTTTGAATAGTTAGATATTTAAAGTGAATTACTTAAAGATGTGGAAAGGTGAGTCCATGAAAAGATTGATAATGGCGGCCCTTTTATTCCTTTTAGTCATCCAGACGACAAATCTTGCGAAAGCTGAAACGAAAATAAGTTGTGAAGCAACTCAATTCAAGATTGTCATGAAGTCTACTACTGATATGAAAGAAAAGGCGTCGGCTGCAAGTAAAACATTAAAGAGTTATAACAAAAATAAAGAATTATCGGCAAGTGGGAGAACTGGAAACTGGTATAAGGTCTGTCACTCAAAAAAGACTGCATATATCAAGATGGCAGATGCAAAAGAGGTTTTCAGTTCCGATGAAAAAACCCTTCTGAAGAAATTCGATATGAGAAAGGGTGTTAACCAGGTTGTATCGGTAAAAGGGAGATCGATGAGTGATACGGAGGTCACGATCAAAACGTATGAAAAGAAACAAGGTGAATGGAGACGGGCATTAAAGGGGATGGAAGGCGTCATTGGGAAGAACGGCTTCACGAAGAGCAAAAAAGAGGGCGATGGAAAATCCCCGGTTGGGATTTTTTCATTTGGTACTGCTTTTGGAAGCGAAACGAAGCCGGCCGGTATGAAAATGAGCTATAGGAAAACGACCAATTATGACTACTGGATTGATGATCAAACATCAAAGGATTATAACAATTGGAAAACCTATAAAGGGAATCCGGCTGATAAATGGAAGTCTTTCGAAAGGATGAATCATGAACTATATAAGTATGGGGCGGTCATCAATTATAATACGAATCCCATCATAAAAGGAAAAGGCAGTGCAATCTTTCTTCATATATGGAGAGGGGAAACAATGCCGACGGCGGGATGTATAGCCACTGCCGAAAAGAACGTCCTCAGTATACTGAAATGGATGGATCCCTTGCAAAAGCCACATATAGTAATGGGTACAAATGATTCATTAAAGAGCGTTAAGTAATAATCTTCAAAATGGTTTTCCCATGAAAAATTAGTGTTATCCGTTCTTACTCATTCAAGGGATGGACAAAAAAGTTCGTACATCCATCTTTTCTAACTATTGATAATTATATGAATTAATCTTATAATGTCTACTATACAAATACAAATGTTTTCTTCAGGTAAACAGTTCTTAAGGGGGAACCAAATATGAAAGCCATCTCGATCGGTTTATTAGGGTTAGGTACAGTCGGATCAGGAGTCGTACAAATCATCGAAAGTCATCAGGACAAGCTCACGCATCAAGTGGGCTGTTCCATATCCATTAAGAAGATTCTAGTCAAAGACACGACGAAGGAGCGGCTTGTCGATATTGAAAAAGGTATGTTAACTGACAATCCTGAGGATATCCTTTCGAATCCCGAGATTGATGTTGTAATTGAAGTTATGGGTGGAATTGAAGAAACACGCGGTTATCTGATTGAAGCAATAAAAAATAAAAAGCATATCGTTACGGCCAATAAAGACCTAATGGCTTTATATGGACCGGAACTGCTGGAATTGGCCACCGAGAATCAATGTGATTTATTCTATGAAGCAAGTGTTGCAGGCGGAATTCCGATTTTACGAGGTCTTGTCGATGGATTATCTTCTGACCGCATCACGAAAATGATGGGAATCGTCAATGGAACGACAAACTTCATTTTAACGAAAATGAGCAAGGAAGGCAGAGCTTATGATGACGTATTGAAGGAAGCTCAGGAGCTGGGATTCGCTGAAGCCGATCCTACAGCCGATGTAGGAGGATTGGATGCTGCCCGTAAAATGGCGATACTATCCACTCTCGGGTTCTCAATGAACATTGGCTTGAATGATGTGGATGTACAGGGCATCACCGAGATATCCGAAGAGGATTTGAGATATAGTAAAAAGCTTGGCTATACAATGAAGTTGATTGGCGTTGCTTCTAGGGCAGGGGATAGGGTCGAAGTGAGCGTCCAGCCTGCACTTCTTCCGGAGTCACATCCGTTAGCATCGGTAAATAATGAATATAATGCGGTATACGTTTATGGTGAAGCTGTAGGGGAGACGATGTTTTATGGACCAGGAGCGGGCAGTTTACCGACCGCGACTGCAGTCGTTTCGGATATGGTGACGGTCATCAAAAATATGAGGCTGGGCGTAAATGGCCGTAGTGCGGTTTCACCGCAATACCCTAAACAATTAAAAGCTGCAACTGAGATCTTCGCTAAGTTCTTCATTCGATTGCATGTTCAGGATGAAGTTGGCGTTTTAGCCCGAATCACGAATTTATTTGCCGAGCATGGGGTAGGGTTCGATAAAATCCTTCAATTGCCGCTGGATGAAAAGGAATCTTCCGAAATCGTATTAGTTACGCATACTGCCACATTGGCTGCGTTTGAGCAAATAATACAGAAATTACATGATTACAATATGGTAAAAGAAGTGAAGAGCACATACAGAGTTGAAGGAGAGGACATCAAATGAGCTGGCAAGGACTTATAAGCACATATAAAGATTTTTTACCTGTCAATGAAAATACACCTGCACTATCCCTTTTGGAGGGTAATACACCTTTAATTAGACTGAATCGATTATCTGAAGAGTGGGGAATCGACTTACATGTAAAATATGAAGGGGCGAATCCAACTGGATCTTTTAAAGACCGCGGAATGGTCATGGCCGTCGCCAAAGCGATCGAAGCGGGTAGCGACACGATCATCTGTGCTTCTACTGGGAATACATCGGCTGCTGCCGCAGCTTATGCCGCTCGTGCCAACCTGCGCTGTATCGTTGTCATTCCAGAAGGCAAAATAGCAATGGGCAAGCTCGCTCAAGCCGTTATGTACGGAGCGGAAATCATCTCGATCGAAGGGAACTTCGACCAGGCTTTAAAAATCGTCCGTTCACTTAGTGAGAGCTCACCGATAACTCTTGTGAATTCGGTCAACCCATATCGAATTGAAGGGCAGAAGACCGCGGCTTTCGAAATTTGTGACGCTCTCGGCTCTGCACCGGATATATTGGCGCTCCCAGTCGGCAATGCAGGTAATATCACGGCTTACTGGAAAGGGTTTAAAGAATATAATGAATCGAAACAAACGGGCCTTCCTGAAATGAGAGGGTTCGAAGCGGAAGGTGCGGCTGCAATTGTCAGGGATACCATTATCGAAAACCCCGAAACGATTGCAACTGCCATCCGGATTGGTAATCCAGCCAGTTGGAACTTCGCTGTGGAAGCAGCAAATGAATCCAAAGGTAAAATTGATGAGGTGACAGACGAAGAAATTCTGGAAGCCTATCATTTCCTCGCTAAAAAAGAGGGAGTATTTGCTGAGCCAGCATCATGTGCCTCCATTGCAGGCATCTATAAACAATTAAAAAGCGGTGAAATCAAAAAAGGAAGCAAGATCGTTGCTGTACTTACAGGAAATGGATTGAAAGATCCGAATGTGGCAGTCGATACAAGCACGATTCAACCGACATTGTTGCCAATGGATGAAGAGGTCATTTTAGAACATCTGCAAGGTGTGAACCAGGCATGAGTGCAGATTCCGAGATGTTCTTGATCCGTGTACCAGCGAGTACGGCCAACTTAGGACCAGGATTCGATTCCATCGGCCTGGCCTTAGGACTTTACTTGGAAATACACGGATCTACATCAGATCATTGGGAAGTCGTTCCCCTCTCAGAAGAGATGTCTGTTTTTCCAAGGGATGACCGTAATTATATCGTCCAAATTGCCAAGAAAACGGCTGCCTTTTATGGAAAGGAACTATCCCCATGCCGGCTTTTCGTCTCTAGTGAAATTCCACTGGCACGGGGGCTTGGAAGCAGTGCCTCTGCCATTGTAGCTGGTATTGAATTAGCGAACATCGTTGGTGAACTCCATTTATCCGATGAGGAAAAGAATAGGCATGCTTCCCTCTTTGAAGGGCACCCGGATAATGCAGGGGCATCTGTGTATGGTGGAATGGTTGTGGGTCTGCATACAGAGGAAAGAACGGATGTCGTTTCGTTTCCGATCGAAGGAGTTAAGGTGATTGCAGTCATTCCTAATTTTGAATTGCTTACTGAGGATTCAAGAGATGTCCTTCCTAATTCGCTTTCCTATAAAGAAGCGATAAACGGAAGTGCAGCCGCTAATGTTTTGCTTGCGGGAATTTTATCCAAAGATTGGAAGATTGTTGGTAAAATGATGCAAAGCGATCGTTTCCATCAACCCTATAGGGCGCGCTTAGTCCCTCATTTAGCACTTATAGAAGAAGTTGTCCATAAAGAAGGCGGAATTGGTACAGCCCTAAGCGGAGCAGGTCCTACTGTTTTATGCTTGGCATCCGCAGAAAAATGTGAAAGTGTGTTCACGGGACTGAAGGGGAAATTTCCGGAATTTCTTGTGAAAGAGCTGGAAATCGATAATGATGGCAGCCATACGGCAATCCTTTCGGAACAAGAAAAAAAGGAATTGAAATTTTTGAAATCGTAAGCCATGCTTGATTTAAGTAGATTATAAAAAAGCTGACCCGCGTCAAGCCGTATCAAATCATTTGATAGGGCAAAAGCCGAGTCAGCTTTATTTTATAACAGTCCAGAAAAGGTTCCGGTCTGCACGAAAAAGGTTGAACGTTTATAGATGAGGTGATCCTTCATCCATACGTTGCATGTTATTTAAAGGGCTATTAGAAAACTTGTTCAACTTCCACTACACCAGGGACTTCTTCAAGAAGGGCACGCTCAATCCCAGCTTTTAGCGTAATGGTCGAACTAGGACAGCTCCCGCAGGCTCCTAGTAATCGTAATTTTACAATTCCATCTTCTACGTCAACTAGTTCACAGTCACCGCCATCACGAAGAAGAAACGGACGAAGTTTATCTAGGACTTCTTGAACTTGAACTTCCATTGTTTGTTCAGACATTGCAATCGACTCCTTTCCTAATCATATTATAATGCGAAGGTAGTAAAAAATCCAACTGTAACTTTGCGGAAATATAATCTATATTATTCTGGTAAGATGGAAACAGGTGAATTTTTCTTAAAAGTATTCAAAATGAAGTGAAAATATTAAAATGATGGAGGTAGAGTATAGTAATGAAAGAAATTGAGATAGAAGTGTATGGAGCGGAGCAAATTTGCGCGAGCTGTGTAAATCTCCCCTCTTCGAAAGATACTTGTGAGTGGCTTGAGGCTGCATTAACGAGAAAGTTCCCTGAGCAGAAATTCAAAATAACCTATATAGATATATACAATCCTCCAGAAAAGGTGAAGCAAAAGAGCTTTGCCATGAAGATGATCGAAGAAGATTTATTTTATCCACTGGTCCTCATTGAAGATGAAATTATTGAAGAAGGAAATGTGCGGCTCAAGAAAGTGGTAGAAACTATGGAAAAACATGGATATACAATACAGGTGTGATATATAATGGAAGAAAAAAGAAAATGACCCAAAATAAGCTGCGCTCAGCTCATTTATGGGTCATTTTATAAAATGTAATCGCATAAGAAGGTTTGGAATCAACCGTTATGGTATTTATACATCCAGAGAATGCCTGATTTCATTAATCGTGCCACTCTTCCCGTAATAGGGCGGTTTGCAACAAGACCAAAACCTTGTTTCTTCCCAAGAGAGCCTAATGTCCCTTTTAATTTCATGGTAGGGAAGCTTTCTGGAAGTGGTTCATTTGCCCATTTTTTCACAAGGACCTGGACGATTTGCTCAGCTTGGGACTCTGCTAATTGAGCACTAGGTGCATGAGGCAGGCTTGCACAGTCACCGACCACAAAGATGCTGTCATTAGTAGGAAGGAAATGCTGAGGAGTCAGAACCGCTCTTCCTTGACGGTCTTTTTCAATATCCATATCACGGATGATTTTGCTTGGCTGAATTCCAGCTGTCCAAACGATGACGTCACTTTGAACTGCTTCGTCGCCATTATAAAGAAGGTTTGGCTCAACTTTGGTTATATTTGAATGATGGACGATATCGATTGTATGTTTATCGAACCAAGACTCGACAAATGTGCTTAATCTTTCTGGGAAAGCAGATAGAATATGCGGTCCACGGTCAAATAGCTTAACGTTTAAATCTGAACGGCTTTCAATCAATTCACTTGCAAGCTCAACACCGCTAAGTCCGCCACCTACGATAGAAACGGTTGCACCAGCCCCTAAATTATTCAAAGCTGAATATGTGCTGCGTGATTTATCGATTGTTTGGATACTATAGGTGTGTGTGTCTGCTCCAGGAATATTGTGGTATTTATCTTCGCAGCCAAGGCCGATGACTAAATCATCATAAACGACAGGGTCTTGATTTTCTATAATGACTTGTTTATTTTCCATATCGATGGAAAGTACTTCTCCGTATACGTTCTTCAAGCGAGGATGTTCAGGAAATGCAACACGGATGTGCTGATCAGGAATGGTACCTGCTGCTAAAGCATAATATTCCGTTTTTAAGCAGTGATAAGGATTACGGTCGATAAGCGTGATGCTCACATTTTCAGGAAGCTGATTAGGCAGCAATCTTTGCAACATGCGCATACCACCATACCCACCACCAAGTATGACTAAATTCTTCATATTATTTTCCCCTTTATTTGATCTCTTAAAAATTTGATAAATGCTCACTTGTGAAAACAACTATCCCATTATAGGATTTCCCCAAATGAACCTTTTAAGTTTATTTAAATATATATACCCCAATAGTAGTAAGAATAAAAAATTAATTAATATTCTTTTTTACGTACCCCGACAAAAGTATAACGAATATAAAAGGAAATCACAACCTGTATCTTAAAATCGGCTTATTTTATATGCGTAAATATTGACTGTAATTGGGAAAAGTAATAAGATGGTTTGTTAGTAACTGTGAGGTGAAACAATGTACCCGATTATTGAATTTTGTGTAAGCAATCTGGCTAGCGGTGCTCAAGAGGCTCTGGAAAGATTGGAGCGGGATCCGAATTTAGATATCTTAGAATACGGTTGTTTGGGATATTGCGGCAAATGCTCCAGTAACTTATATGCGCTTGTAAACGGTGAAGTGGTTTCCGGTGACACAACGGATGAATTGGTAGATAAAATATATAAGTTCATTGATGAATTTGACATGTTCTAATCATCAACAACGTAAAAAGGCTGTTCCTGCCTGGGACAGCCTTTTCATTGCCTTATCCATTCATAGCTCAAGCAACGGGTGGGGAGTTGCCCTGTTCTTGCTTAATTTCCTGAAAGCGGTCCCTGGCCATCTGGATGATGGAGGTTTCACGGGCATTTCTTTGTCTTTCTAATACTAACGAAAAATACTTGATTGCTGCCTTTTCATTCCCTATTCTCTTTGAGATGTCGCCAGCGAGATATAGGATTCTGGCTTCAGATACCTGGGTACCGCTGAAGTCCCCTGTTGAATAGGATGCTTCATATTCCTTAAGTGCGAATCTCAAAAACCTTTTTTCTTGTTCCTTGGACCGATTGATCCTATTTAGCCAGGCAATCCGTAAATGGATTCCGGCCAGGATAATATGTTTTTCCTTTTTTAAAGCCCCGCAATAACTAGCCAGCTTGTAAGTATTGATGGCGTCTTTAATGGATCTCTCATTGCTGAAATGATGGGGAACCCACTTGGAGCTTACCTTTTCCATAATGATTTCCTTTGTGGCTTGAGGGAAGTACCGGGAGAAATCATCGGAATAGGAAAAGCCGCAGTGAGGGCAAACAAAAATATTATAGTAAAGGGCATTAACGGCTGAATCAGCATAAACGGGGCAAAAGTCCGTGTCATATTTTGCTACTTTTACAAAATGCGATCGTACCCTTTTTGTGGTTGATTTTTGTTTGCATAGAAGGCATTCCATGTTTTTGTCATATAGAGGCTGTATATCTTCGATGGAGATTACCTCCCTTACTTTAAATTTTTTTGTTGGGTCAAAATATTCAGTCCTATATACCCATAAACCTTATTATAAACCATTTTTTAAATAATGTTGGTAAAATAGGTGCGGGAATATGAATTTTTTCAAGCCGGAAAATTGAGCGTGGGAAATTCTTTGGTATATACTATAAAGAGAAATAGTTCTATCTCACTTATAAGAAGAAGGAGGGATTTATTGTGAGTGAAGTTGTTCAAATAACGGAAGCTGCTGCTTTTCAGATAAAAGAAATGATGAAACAAAATGGTGAAGAGGGTTCCTTTTTAAGAGTGGCCGTCAAAGGCGGGGGCTGCAGTGGATTATCCTATGGAATGGGTTTTGAAAATGAGCCCGGAGAGAAAGATAGCCAGCTGGAACAGTTTGAAATTAAGATCCTTGTTGATAACGGGGATGCAGATATATTGAATGGAACGGTAATTGATTATAAACAAACGATGATGGGTGGAGGCTTTACGATCGAAAACCCAAATGCCATCGCTTCATGCGGTTGCGGGTCTTCCTTCAAAACGGCAAAAAACGCCGGTACACCGGAGAATTGCTAATAATTTCTGTTCATTTGGAAAAGGGGGGCACTTTAACAAGTGCCCCCCTTCAGTTTGTTTGGGTTGAAGGGCCATGAAGGTCGAATAAAATCGTGAACGGTCGAAAGAAGTGCGGGAAAGGACGAAAAAGTGCTCCGATGGAAAACAGTTATCCACAATCATCGAATTGGGTACAAAAAAAACCGGCCATGAAAGCCGGTTTTTGCGTACTATAATTAAAACATGGAAGAACTGTGCATGGGCTGGACTTTTGCTTTTGGGTCAATATATTGCTTGGCGTGATTGACAGCAGTGGGGGCCTCGCCAAAACCACTTGCGATTAATTTGACTTTGCCATCATATGTTGCGATATCTCCGGCTGCATAAATTCCTGGAATATTCGTTTCCATTCTTGAATTCACCAAAATACTATTCTTCTGGATATCAAGTCCCCATTCCTTTATGGGGCCAAGAGAAGAAACGAAGCCGTAGTTGACGATGACTGCATCTACCTCCATCGTCTCTGTATCTTCACCATTTGTATCCTTGATGACAACTGTATGGATCCGGCCGTCTGTACCAATCAACTCTGAAGGTATGTAAGGAGTCTTTATATCAACTTTTGAATTTTTAAGGTTTTCTACACTATGTTCGTGGGCACGGAATTTATCTCTTCTGTGAATGATGCTCACTTTCTCGGCGATCGGCTCCAGCATAAGTGCCCAGTCCACTGCTGAATCCCCACCTCCGAAGATCACCACTTTTTTGCCAGCAAAATGATTGAGGTCATCGATGAAATAGTGAAGGTTGCTGCTTTCATATTTTTTTGCATCATCAATTTCGATGCGGCGGGGTTGAAAAGCCCCATTTCCAGCTGTGATGATAATGGTTTTGGAATAATGGATTTCTTTATCCGTCGTTAACTTGAAAACTCCATCTGCTTGCCTTTCCACTTCTTGAACGGCTTGCTCCAAGACAACAGTCTGTTCAAACTTTGCCATTTGTTCTTTCAAATTATTCACTAGCTCCTGAGCACGCACCTTGGGGAAACCTGCGATATCATAGATGTATTTCTCAGGATAAAGGGCCGACAATTGTCCGCCTAATTGCGGTAGGCTCTCGATGATTTTTACGGATGCCTGCCTCATGCCGCCATAAAATGCAGTAAATAATCCAACTGGGCCTCCGCCAATGATGGTGATGTCATAAACTTTTTCGTTAACTTCCAACTTTATCCCTCCGATATACTAGGTTTGCTGAAATTTATTCTCTTATTTTAACATAGATAATCTTTTAAAAAACGGAGAAAGATTAGAAAAGTGAGAAAGTTTTGACTATAGCGGGACGGTTACATTATGAATACTGTTCACCCCCTTTCATAAGTGGGTAAAAATACACTTTACCAAGGTTGAACATATAGTATGAATATGGTCCTTCACGGGGTGAAAAGCATCGTTTTTCAGCTTTATTTTCACGCGAAAAAGTTCGGTTTGTTACTTGAAAAAGGTATGGAAAAAGACTAAAATTTACTTAGACATCATTAGTGAATTTTTTATGACAATTTCGAAGTATTACGTGAATTACGTCACAAATGTATAAGAGTGCTTTTTATAATGGAAATTAAAAAGATAGACAATAGATTTTAGTTATGGAAAGCATCACAAGAAAATATCGTAAAGGTGGACGAATACTTTTGAAAAAGCCAACTATCGTTGTTTTAGGAGCAGGTTATGGTGGACTGATGACTGTTACTCGCTTACAGAAGGCATTAGGTCAAAATGAAGCTGAAATCGTATTAGTTAACAAAAATGATTACCACTATGAAACAACATGGCTGCATGAAGCATCTGCTGGTACGCTTCATCATGATCGTGTGCGCTATCCAATCAAAAGTGTCATTAACGGCAGCAAAGTTAAATTCATCCAAGATTCTGTTTTGGAAGTGAAAACAGAAGACAAAAAAGTCATCCTTGAAAAAAGCGAAATTTCTTATGATTACCTAGTGATTGGACTTGGACCGGAATCGGAAACATTCGGGATCCAAGGACTAAAAGAATATGCTTTCTCTATCTCCAACGTGAACACTGCACGTGAAATCCGTGATCATATCCAATTGCAATTTGCTACGTACAGTTCTGAGGTCGAGAAAAATGAAGACCGCTTGACGATCGTTGTTGGCGGAGCAGGATTTACGGGTATCGAATTCCTTGGCGAATTAGCTAACCGTGTACCTGAACTTTGTAAAGAATACGATATCGATTTCCAAAAGGTTCGTATGTACTGTGTAGAGGCAGCACCAGCCGTCCTCCCTGGCTTCGATCCGGAATTAGTGGATTATGCAGTTTCCTACCTTGAGAAAAAAGGTGTGGAATTCAAAATCGGTACACCGATCAAGGGGGCAACTCCTGAAGGTATCATCGTCGCAAGAGGCGAAGATGAAGTGGAAGAAATCAAGGCGGGGACCGTTGTATGGGCAGCTGGCGTGCGTGGTAATTCAGTGATTGAAGCATCAGGTTTTGAAGCAATGCGCGGACGTATTAAAGTGAACCTTGACATGCGTGCACCGGGTCATGACGATATTTTCATCGTAGGGGATTGCGCGTTGATCATCAATGAAGAAATTAATCGCCCATACCCGCCTACTGCACAAATCGCCATGCAACAAGGTGAAGTCATTGCGAAGAACCTGACTAAATTGGTTCGTAACGAAAATGACCTTGAAACGTTCACTTTCGAAAACAAAGGAACGGTATGTTCACTTGGTGATGACAATGCGATTGGAGTTGTATTCGGCAAGAAAGTTACAGGCAAGACTGCATCATTCATGAAGAAAATGGTTGATAACAGAGCATTGCTAATGATTGGCGGAGCTTCCTTGGTTGCTAAGAAAGGTAAATTCAACGTCCTTTGATTTTTTCGATATATAAGTGATGGCCATTTGGGGATTGTCCCTGAATGGCCTTTTCAATGGCATCTATCGATGAGCGTGACATGAAGCGGAGACGGGGAGTATGCACCTATCGTGGAATATAATGGGGGTAAGGATGACGAAGCACTAGATTAAATAATCCTCCCCTTTGACCGCTTTGACATTACGTATGTACTCTAGCGGTTTGGAGTTTACACTACTTATAATGAATGTAGGTGAAGTGGGTTTTGGTGGAAAGATGCAAGAATGTTTGGTTGGCAGTGTCCGGCCTTGTGATATCTGATAAAGGCGAGTGGCTGGTCGTGAACAAAAGGTATGGCGGATTGAAAG
The DNA here is from genome assembly GCF_056402395.1 of Peribacillus sp. P4_B1. Classification (NCBI taxonomy): domain Bacteria; kingdom Bacillati; phylum Bacillota; class Bacilli; order Caryophanales; family Bacillaceae; genus Peribacillus; species Peribacillus sp. P4_B1. The sequence continues at coordinate 24,050 of NZ_JBFUHM010000017.1, read as the reverse complement.
GGCAGTGGTCGCTTCCGGCAGGTTTTGTCAAAAATGATGAAACCGTTGATGAAGCTGTCGTAAGGGAAGTGTTGGAGGAGACGGGCATTCATACAGAAATCGAAGGCATTGTTGGTGTTAGAAGCGGAGTCATCAAAGGGGATATAAGTGATAATATGTTGGTATTTTTACTTAAACCGATCAGTTTTGAAGTCACTGCTCAATTGGATGAGTTATATGAGGCTAAATTTTATGACCCTGATTTACTCATGCAAGAGGGGAAGCAATCGTTATTATTGGAACAGCTTTTAGCTTTTAAAAAGGAAAGAGTGCAGACGATGCTTGATGGGTTGAATCCGGGAAATCATTTTGGCTATACATCATATAAATTATTCATGTAATTTGGGTAATTATCTTTTCTTCGGTATTATTTGGCATTAAGTCGTTGACGTAGCAATTATTTTTTCAGTAAACTAAAGGTGTCGCTTTTAAGGAGGGTCAAGAATAACATGCCATTGCCTGTTTTAATTATCTCAATACTCTTATTTTTTATATTGTTTTTCGGAATTGGCTTTTTGCTGAATATGCTCTTTCGTTCTTCTTGGATCATGGTCATCTTATTTCCAATCGTCTTCATCATCATTGTCAATGAAACAAAGCTAATAGAATACTTTAGAAATCCGGGAATATCTTTTTCTAATCTTGGAACGAACCTTACAGCCCTGCATACGGCAGACATCATTATTTTATCAAGCGGGCTGCTTGGCGCGGTTTTAGCTGGTGTGGTCATCAGGATTCTAAGGAATAAAGGATATCAAATGTTTTGATAATGGGAAGGGCCGTCATTTATGGACGGTCCTTTTTTTGTAAGAAAAATTGGATCTTTTCATGCTTTATGAATACTTTCACTCTGGAAAGGGAACAAATATCCTTGTGAGAGGAGTGGAATTAATACATATGAAGATTGTAAAGGCATTATTTTTGAGGGTTGCTATTATCATATTATTTATCTTGGCCATCGATTCAACCTTAAATCATGTTTTTGGGGCTATGCCTGAAGATCATCCTTTTGAGGGGGCAATGAGACAACATCAAATGCTTGGTCTCGAATATAAAGCGATCCATAGCGGAGGTCAAGTGGCAACGCTAATGTCATCCGCATCCACGGGCAATGGTGGTCCTACGACGATATTGGAGGCAATCGAGCTCTTGAAATATCCGAAGCATGAAGTTTTGGCTACAGGTTATACAGCAGGGTATGAATCAACGGGAAAGTACCCGGAGAGCCCATCTTATGGAATCACTTATTCAGGTGTGAAGGTGAAACGGGATCTATTTTCAACCATTGCCGCTGATCTTGCCGTATTTCCCCTCGGAACCATCCTTTGGATTCCGGGCTATGGATATGGGGTTGTAGCGGACAAGGGCGGGGCGATCAAAGGAAACCATCTGGATCTATACTATGACACCGTACAAGATGTGTACGAGAAGTGGGGAAAGAAAACCCTTGAAGTATATGTTGTGCAAAAAGGGAGCGGCGAGTTATCTGAAGAACAGCTAAACAAGTTGAATGAAACCAAGATCAGGCAAGTATTCAAGCCTAAAATCGCCGGAAAAACATTGAACGAGAATGTATCTTCCTTTGCTTTTTAATGAAATGATGGAGTTAAAAAAGCTGCCACGATTGGGGCAGCTTTTTTGTTCATTCGAAACGCCCTTAAGCCAAGCCTTTGTACTCCTCAGGATGCAGAGTCATTGCCAATTTTGACAGCCCATCCAGTAAACGGGGGGAAGGCCGGCAGAATAAGGGTTCTTCCATAATGTGGATATTATTAGCTCGGACTGCCTTCATATCGGCCCAACCTTGCCGTTTCTTGACAAGCGCCGGGTTGACTTTTCGTAATGGGACACCGACCCAAGCTAAGCAAATATGGTCGGGATCCTTTTTCTGAACCTCTTCGGACGTGACTTGAATGCTTGCCATTTCCACATCTTCGAAAAGATTATATCCTCCCGCAAGAAGGCTGATCTCGGATAACCAGTTAACTCCCCCAGGGCTGAATAAGGGATTTGGCCACCATTCCCAATATAGGGACGGCTTTGTTTCGATTTTGTCGGCGACATTTTTATATTGAAGGATGGCATCCCGGAATTTTGCTGCCTGCTCCTCTGCTTGATCATTAAGATCCATGGCCCCGCCCAAGGTCAGCAAATCCTTTGCGATATCTTCAAGTGATTGCGGATTGAAGATGATGTGAGGGAGGTTCCGTTCTTTTAATCCTTCAATATTTTTTTCCATACCCGGTACACTAAGGGAAGCCAGCACCAAATCGGGTTTCAGTGATTCTACATGATCGATATCAATCGATAAATCCGGCCCCACTCTAGGAAGGTGCTGTATGGTTTCAGGCCAATCAGAGTAGTCATCGATAGCGATCAGCTGATCTTCTATCCCAAGATATGTGCAGAGTTCCGTATTGCTGGGGCAAAGAGAGATTATTTTCAAATTGACCACCTACCCTTGAAAGATGAAAAAGTGAAGTGCCAGTGCAATGAATACTCCGGTCAAGGCTCCGAAAAATACCTCGATTGGCTTATGGCCCAACAGTTCCTTTAATTGTTGCTGTTTCTGTTTATCCGCTTTTTTCTGCCAGTTTTTTGCTTGCTCGACTAATGTATTGAAGTCCGTGACGAGCTGGTTCAAGACGGCTGCCTGTTCTCCTGCCTGCCGTCTTACTCCTGTCGCATCGAACATCGTGATGACGGCAAAGATCGCGGCAACGGCAAATACAGGAGAATCCATTCCGGTCTCAATCCCTACTGCTACGGTTAAAGCTGACACAGCCGCAGAGTGGGAACTTGGCATACCGCCTGTGGAGTTAAGAAGTGACCAGTTAACTTTACGAAAAGCTATGAAGTGGATGGGCACTTTAATGAATTGAGCAAAGAAAATGGCAATCAATGCTGCGATTAAAGGGAAGTTGAGAAATAATTCCAAGAGTATCAGCCTTCTTTCTAGTTATAAGTAACGATGAAATCCATATATGGGTAAATAAGAAATCCTGCTCGGTACAAGGCCCTTATTATTAGTTCCATTCAGTCCTGTCGATTCCCTGCTGGTTATTAGTATTAAATATGATCTTCCTTATACTATTACTCTAAAGTGGCACATTCTAAACAATATCCCTTGTTAATATTATTTTCATGGGCCTAATTCGAAAATTTCGAAAGATTTCGTTATAATGAAGGTATTCGAATGGAGGAGGTAGCAGAATGTTCACAGTAAAAGATTCCTTGAATATAGATTTGATTGACGAATGCCTGATTCTAGGCGTATTTGACAGACCCGTAAAATTCACAGGCATAGGGAAAGAGGCAGATGAACGATTAGATGGTCAGCTAACCGAGTTAGTGAAAGCGGGAGAAATCCCTTCCAAGAAAAAATCAGTAGTTAAAATACATACATTAGGTAAATTAGGCATAAAGAGATTGATTTTTGTAGGTTTGGGCAAGGAAAAGGAGCTATCCTTTGAAACGCTGCGCGAAGCATTTGGAAAAGCGCGTAAAACAATCAAAGAATCCAGGCTTGCGACGCTATCGATTGCTCTGGATACATTCACGACCGAAAACCTGGATGCATTGGACGCAGCGCATGCTTGTTCCGAGGCTTTTGAACTTGCTTCCTATAAGTTTGACGGATACAAGCAAAAATCGAACCAGGTCGAAAAAAGCCTTGAATCGATTACGGTTTACAGTGAATCGGATAAAGAAGAGGTCGGGGCCGCACTTCATGTAGGGAAAGTCTTCGGAAGGGCGACGAACTCTGCAAGAACATTGGTTAACACACCAGGCAATTTGTTGACTTCCACGGATATGGCGGATTATTCATCTGCTTTGGGCGAACGTTATGGCTTTGAAGTGGAAATCCTGGAGAAGGAGGATATGCTCAAATTGGGAATGGGAGCCCTTCTTGCTGTCAATCAAGGTTCCGTTGAACCTCCGAAAATGATCGTCCTGAAGTACCAAGGTAAAGATGAATGGAAAGATGTTATCGGGCTGGTTGGTAAAGGCATCACATTCGATACCGGTGGATACTCATTGAAAACGAAGGCCGGAATCGTTGGAATGAAGACGGATATGGGCGGTGCCGCAGCTGTTTTAGGTGCAATGGAAATTATCGGCGAATTAGGGCCGGATCAAAATGTCGTGGCTGTCATTCCATCCACTGATAACATGATCAGCGGTGAAGCACTCAAGCCGGATGATGTGATCACTGCCATGAGCGGCAAGACGATAGAGATATTGAATACGGATGCGGAAGGCCGGCTCGTTTTGGCGGATGCCATAACTTACGCTAAACATCATGGTGCCGACTACCTTATTGACGTTGCTACTTTAACGGGGGGTGTTATAACGGCCTTGGGCATGGATATGACGGGTTCAATGACCAATGACGCAGAATTCTATGAACAAGTGGTTAAAGCCTCAGAGGAGGCCGGGGAGCCTATGTGGAGATTGCCTATTACAGAAAAGGACAAAGAGCGGGTACGCAATAGTAAAATAGCGGATTTAAATAATTCACCTGGCGGGGCAGGACATGCCATCATGGGTGGAGCCTTTATAGGCGAATTTGCCGAAGACACTCCGTGGGTCCATCTGGATATTGCCGGAACATCCACAACCTCGAGCAGCTCCGAATTGTGCACGGCGGGGGCGACAGGTGTGATGGCACGAACGCTTGCACTATTTGTTGAAACCTTTGAATCGAAAACAAAATGAACCAAAAAGGATCCGAAGCCGAAAATAGGCTTCGTTTTTTTTACAAAAAAGGTGTTGGACGTTATATATCCCTCCATTTCAAGCTGATGATGATATGACAATTTTCATCCCCTGTTTTGGGATAGAAATCAAAACGGATCCCATCAGGGTTATACTTGATATCAGGTTCGTTTTTAATCCCTATCTTTCGGATCATATCAACCACTAAACTATTATTCGATGCTTGGGCGGCAGTCATCAACCTGTTTGAGAAAGGCTTGGATGTGGCTAATGTATCCATGACTTTTTTTACATCAAGCAATAAAGCTTGCGATGACTTTGCCGATTTAACTAACAGATCTGGATTGGTTGCCGTGTATGGACGCAATGTTCCTTCCAGTTCCCGGTTCATGTTCACTGACCCTACGGGAAGCGGAAATAGGCCATGGTCATATAAAAAATAAGGGAAATCCTCCAAAAGGTTTCCTTCCTTTCCTAAAGTCTGTCTATAGACACGTTTTCTTTATACGTTAAAATATGTATAAAGGCCAGCCGTTATGATTACGGATTATGGATAACCCTTTTCCGAAAAAAAATCTTCTTGAATTTATGAAGAAAGACACACTATTATTTGTAAACTGCTTCATTGACAGGTATAGTGTATAGTAATATACTTACTTACCTAAAGTAAGCAGAAGGCACACTATAAAATTATAAAATAGGTGATGTTAACATGAAAATAACCCAGCAAACAAAAGACCTTTTAATAGATAAAATGAATATTCTTAAAACCCCGGGAAAGGCTGATATATGCCTAGTGGGGCCTGTGAACCTTCCTATTGAACAAGGAGAATTCTCAACGGTTTTTCAATGGTATACATGGCTCCAGCTCGATGGCGAGGATAATGACAAGGAAGCGGTGCTTGATTCGCTTTCGGAAGCCAACCTTGCTTTTGGCCAGCAATCCTCCGTGTTGGTGTATGGGGATTTTAAAAAGTCGGATGATGCACTGGTCCGGATGCATAGCATCTGTCACACAGGTGATATCTTTGGCAGTAAACGCTGTGATTGCGGCTACCAGCTCCACCAATCGATGAAGATGATAGCCGAGCATGGGTGCGGGGCCATTTTTTACCTTGCGGACCATGAAGGAAGAGGGATCGGCCTTTTTTCCAAATCTCTTGCATATTTACTTCAGCAGGAAGGTTATGACACGGTCGAGGCGAATCAGGCTTTAGGATTCGAAGACGATACGCGGTCTTACGAGGGAGCCATTCGAGTGCTGAAGGAACTGCGTGAGGATCCGGTCACTTTAATTACGAATAACCCTAAAAAGTTGGACGCACTTATGAAGCATGGACTAGCGGCAAAGGACCATATCCCGCTTTGGGGCGGTTTGACGGAAGATAATAGTTTCTATCTGGATACAAAGGTCAAGAAGTCTGGACACATACCACACAAGAAGCCAACTTTGATTGTATAAGGAGAGCTAAACGCATGAATGATGATCAATATTACATGAAGCTGGCACTGGATTTGGCGGCAAGTGCTAAAGGAAAGACGAATCCAAATCCAGTTGTCGGTGCAGTCATAGTTAAAGACGGTGTGATAGCCGGGACAGGAATCCACCGTAAAGCGGGTGAACCGCATGCAGAGGTACATGCTTTCAAAATGGCGGGTGAGTATGCAGAAGGGGCAACGCTATACGTGACTCTTGAGCCGTGTTCCCATTATGGAAAAACCCCTCCTTGTGCAAATTTAGTGAAAGAATCAGGTGTACGGCGGGTTGTAGTGGCTACGCAAGATCCGAATCCGGAAGTTGCGGGCAGAGGTATATCGATCATAAAGGATGCAGGCATTGAAGTGGAAGTTGGCGTCCTGGAGAAGGAAGCTCAAAGACTGAATGAGCGTTTTATTCACAATATGCTGACGAGCCGTCCATTTGTCATTTCAAAGTATGCGATGACACTCGATGGAAAACTTGCAACACACACAGGCCATTCAAAATGGATAACAGGAGAAGAATCCCGTCATTCCGTTCATTTGCTCCGGGATGAGGTCGATGCCATTCTCGTTGGAATCGGGACTGTTTTGGCCGATGATCCATCACTTACGACCAGACTTCCGGAGGGCGGAGGGAAAAATCCGATCCGAATCATTTTAGACAGTGAATTACGTGTTCCAATGGAAGCCAATGTTGTCCAGGTATCAGATGCGAGGACCATGATCGTAACGCAGGATCATGCACCTGCCGATAAAATGGCAGCTCTACGTGAAAAAGGGATCGAATTCATTTTCGTCCCCAAAAACGATTCGGGCCTGAATTTAAGGACCTTGATGGAAGAGCTTTATAAAAAGGGGATTACGGATGTCTTGCTGGAAGGTGGAAGCGAAGTGAATGCTTCTTTCCTGAGGGCAGGGCTCATCGATAAATACTTGATTTATATAGCTCCTAAACTATTGGGCGGACGAAACTCACTAACACCGTATAGTGGAATGAATGTAGATACGATGGATGAAGCGATGGATGTTTCCTTCTCTGGCGTGGACATGTTTGGAGAGGACATACGCATCACGGCTTATCCTAAATTAAAATAGACAACAGGTGATAGGCATGATGGTTAAGTCAGATGTATGCATAGTCGGATCGGGGCCTGGAGGAGCGCTGCTAGCCTATCTATTGGCCAAACAGGACATTTCAGTCGTCCTGCTCGAGAGGCATTCTGAAGTTGCACGGGAGTTCAGGGGCGAATTCCTGAACGAAGAAGGAGAAGGCATTCTGAAAAAGCACGGTTTATTCGAGAGTGTGGAAAGGCTTGGCTTGCTTAGGATGGAACAAATTGAATATTGGCATGACGGCCAAATGTTTAAAAGGATTTTCCCAGAATTGCCGGTAGATCATGTTGGGATACATGTCCCTCAGAATCATCTGCTTACTGCTATATTGAGTGAAGCTGAAAAGCTGGACTCTTTTCAATTGATGATGAATACGAGGGTTACGGACTTGATTCAGAATGAAATGGGCCGGTTTTCGGGTGTTAAGGCCCGAAAGGATGGAAATGACCTGGAAGTGCATAGTTCATTGATAATCGGAGCGGACGGCAGATTTTCCATGGTTCGAAAAAAAGCGGGGATACCAGTAGTTATTAAAAATCATGGCTATGATTTACTGTGGGCAAAAATTCCCGCTCCAGAGGGGTGGAAGCCCTCGATCAAGATGGCATTGGTCAATGACTCCCAGGTTGCCCTCTTCACCCAGGCTGGAGGTTTCATCCAAATTGGATGGAATATAGAACATGGTTCATTTCCCCATTTGCGAAAACAGCCCTTTGAGCCATTCATTGAAGATTTGCTTATCGCCTTTCCTGAACTAAAAAAGGTTGTGTGTGAAAATATCCGCTCTTGGAATGACTTCATTTTATTGGATGTTTACAGCAGCTATTGTGAAACGTGGACAAAGGATGGCGTTGCTTTATTGGGTGATGCAGCACATACGATGACGCCTACGGGTGCGTTTGGACTCAATTGTGCCATGAAAGATGCCGATATATTAGCCGATCTTATTAAAGGATGCATCATGTGGGAGGATACTTGCTTCCTTGGACTTAAAATCGCTGAACCGGAAAGAAAAGCCGAAATTGAAAGATTACAGGCCATGCAGGTGGACAAGGAAATTTCCTTCGCAGCACAGTTTGCCGCTAATGTTTGAATAGGAGTGAAGGATATGAAATTCGGTTTTGATATTGACGATACCCTTATTAATTTGAGGGAGTTCGCTTTCCATCTTTATAATAAAAAGCTTGATATGAACATAGAGTTAACGAAATTCAGAGCTTTAAAGACGTTAGAGATCCATGAAGCTTTCGGGCTTGATAAAGAGGCTGGGGGCAAGATGTGGAACAGCCTTGCCGAGGAAGTGTATTATTCATCCTGTCCAGCCTTCGAGGGAGCAGTGGAAACGCTGCAGGAGCTTGAACGCGATGGCCATGAAGTCTATTACATCACAGCCAGAAAAGCGGAGCATGGTGAACGGACGAAAAAATGGTTGATTGAAAACGGCTTTCCCGTTAAGGATGACCAATTTTACTGCGGCATGAAGGATCATGAAAAAATTGATACGATTCGCAGATTGGAATTGGATTATTATTTTGATGATAAACCGGCAGTGCTGGAAACTTTATTGGATATCCCAACGAAAGTGTATGCAATGGATAACTCCTATAACAGGGATTTGGATATTCCAAGACTGACAAGCTGGTTTGAATTAAAAGAAATACTCTCCAAATAATCGAATTCTCATAATGAGGGATGACTTGAATAGACTTGAGTCATCCTTTTTATGTATACTATAATGAATGGTTATTCATTTTTTGGAATTTAAGAATCAATTCGTTGTAGAAAAAAACATAAGAGTTGGGGGTATTGGGATGGAGAGAAATATTGAAAGTTCTTTGATAGGCACGCTTGGGATAGAAATGAAGGAAATCAGTGATGGGAAAGTCATTGCGACGATGCCGGTGGATGAACGAACTAGGCAGCCGTATGGATTATTGCATGGGGGGGCGTCCGTTGCCCTTGCGGAATCCGTTGCGAGCTTTGGCGGAATCCAGCTTGTAGATAGGACAAAACAAGCTGTCGTCGGTCTTGAAATCAATGCCAACCATGTAAGGAGCGTCCGTTCTGGTTTGGTTACAGCAGAAGGGAACATAATCCATCGCGGGAAGACGACGATGGTATGGGACGTGAAAATCCGTGATGAAGAGGATCGTCTTATCTGCATTTCACGCTGTACATTGGCCGTTATCGACTTACCAAAGTGAATCAGGGAACTATCGCTTTGAAATGTAACGTAATGATTTTACAGTGTCCGGCTTAAGTATAATATGGCAGTAGACTATTGTTTGGAAGGAGTTTTCTTATGCTGGTTGGTCATATACAAGAAATCACCCGCCATCCTGTAAAATCATTCACCGGTGAGCATGTACAGAAAACGAAGGTGATGGACTATGGGCTATATGGAGATCGCAGTCATGCCTTTAAAGACAAGCACGGGAAGTTCCTAACGATAACCCAAGTTCCTGAAATGGTCCGTTATCAAGCTGTTTTTTCTGGTGAGGAAACCCTTGAACAATATCCGGAAATAAAAGTGAAGACCCCTTCAGGAAACGTGCTGGCTTGGGGTGAAGAGGCCTTTAAGGAGGAAATGGAACGGTTGTTGAAACAGGAGGCAACATCCGTTGTTTATCCGCCTGCACATATCCCGTTCGGTGCGATTGAGGAAGAAAACATCCTGCTTGTCAGTGATGCCTCGATTGGCGAATTGAAAAAGCTTTGGGGAAAAGAAGTGGATGGCAGGAGATTCAGGCAAAATTTGGTGCTATCTTTAGTGGACAAAACACCCTTTTTAGAAGAGCAATGGTTCGGAAAAAGGATTCTGATTGGAAATGATGTAGAATTGGAGATAAAAAGGCATTGTGAGCGTTGTATGATCATAACAGTCAATCCAAGCGATTCCCAAAGAGATTCATCACTCTTGAAAACTGTCGTCAAGGAAAGGAACAATCATTTTGGCGTATATGCCTCGGTCATCCGTACGGGTGAAATCAGTTTAGGGGACCAAGTATTTTTAAAGGATTGATACTTGAAAAGAGCTGCTCCTGTAATCAGGGCAGCTCTTTTGCAATGGCAGGAATCACCGGGTTTTCCTTAAATCATCCTGGACACTTCGATCCCACATTTTAACGCCTGAATGGTAAGCCGAGCGATTGATTAAATGCCCGGCAACAGGGCTGGTCATGAAGATAAAGATGATCGCGAGCACGACCCGGAAATCGAAAAGGCTATGTTTATAATAAAAATATAACAAGGTGCCAATCAGGATGAACATGATTCCAAGTGTCGAGCTTTTTGAGGCAGCGTGATTTCTTGTATAGACGTCGGGCAGACGGATGACTCCGAAAGCCGAGACTAAAAAGAGAAAGACCCCCATTAAAAGGAATAAGGCTGATAGTATTTCAACGATTGCGGTCATTTTCGATAATCTCCCCTTTCTCAAGGAATTTGGCGAAAGCGACCGTTCCGATGAAAGATAGGATTCCGAGCAGAAGAATGGCTTCCAGATAAGCGCTTGTATCCATGACAATGGATACAAGTGCAACGATTGCGATAAGATTTATTCCCATCGCATCGAGTGCGACGACCCGATCCGGTACAGAAGGCCCTTTGATTAAACGGTATAAGAATCCTATCATGGAAAGCGAAACACCGAGCAACGCGATTTTAAGTATAAGATCGAACATTATTTGCTCACCTCCATGATCGCCTTTTCAAATGTATTTTTAATGCTGTCCACGGCTTCTTCTTTGTCGGCAATATCCATCGCATGGATATAAAGAATCCGATTATCCTCCGATACTTCAACGACAAGTGTTCCTGGTGTCAGTGTAATTAAATTCGATAGTATCGTAATTTCCCAATCCTTAGTTAGCGCGGTTTCGAATGCGAATATGCCAGGTCTCATATCAAGGCTCGGTTTAAGCACGACCTTAAGGACGCTAACGTTGGAAAGTAAGAGTTCCCTTGCGAATATAAGCAGCAATTGAACGACGGCATTCACCCTGTTCAGGTAAAAACGGCCATTGAAAAAATGACGGAAGACGAACATGATGCCGAGCCCCAATACATATCCGATGATAAAAGTGCTCCCGTTAAACTCATTTTTCAAAAACATCCAGATAAACGCAAGGAACACATTCAGTAAAATTTGGAATGACATCAGGCACTACTCCTTTAAAACCGCTTTAATATAAATATCGGGATTGATTAATGTTTCTGCAGCTTGTGTAATGAATGGGTAAATCGATTCTGTTCCTACTCCGAATAAAACGGAAATGATAATAAGGAGGACGGCAGGAACCAGCATTTTATTCACCGTATTATTAGTTAAGGCATAATCAGCTTTTGGGGTTCCCCAGAAGCCATTCATGAATATTTTCATAACGGAATATAGAACCATCAAGCTGGAAAGTAAGACAACGGCCATTCCAAAGTAGGCCCCTTTTTCTGCAGCTCCCTGAAGAATCAAAAGCTTACCGGCAAAACCGCTGAACGGTGGTATTCCCGCCAATGATATGGCAGCTATGAAGAAAGTCCATGCAAGGGCCGGGTATCGCTTGATCAAGCCGCCCATATCCCGTAAATCATCCGATCCGCTGATTTTGATCATGATGCCAACCAGCAGGAAGAGCGCAGCCTTGATCAGCATGTCATGAATGATATATAGGATGGAGCCCGATAAGGCCTGTTCATTCATGACGGAGATGCCGAAAATGATAACCCCGACGGCGATGATGATATTGTAAATGATGATTTTTTTAACATCCCAATAGGCTATCGCACCAATGACACCGATGATGATGGTCAAGATCGCAAGTATCGCAAGGAAAGTATGAGTGAAATCCTGGTCATGGTAAAACATGAGTGTATAGGTCCTGAAAATGGAATATATCCCGACCTTTGTCAGCAATGCCCCGAATAGTGCCATCACCGGGATTGGTGGAGCATAATAGGACCCAGGGAGCCATTGGAATAGCGGGAAAATGGCTCCCTTCAAACCGAATACGATCAAGAAGCCAATTGCTATCACCGAGATGATTCCAGGCTGGTTTACCTCCGCTATCCTTTGACTGATGTCCGCCATGTTCAATGTACCTAGAACTGAATAAAGGTACGCCACCATGATGACGAAAAAGGACGAGGAAAGCACATTGACGATGATATACTTCAATGATTCCCTCAGTTGGATTTTCGTCCCCCCCAGTACAAGCAGCACGTAAGAAGCCATCAGCATGACTTCGAAAAAGACGAATAGATTGAAAAGGTCCCCCGTAAGGAAAGCACCGTTAACACCAATCAGCAAGAATTGAAATACAGGATAATAATAGTGTCTTTCACGTTCTTCACCTATGGAGTAAAACGAGTAAAGCAGTATGGCAAATCCAATGATATTCGTGGTCAGGACCAGCAGCGAAGAAAGCATGTCTGCGACGATCACGATCCCGAATGGCGCATCCCAGCTGCCGACACCGAGAGTCAAGATCCCATGAGTATGAACCGAGAACACTAGATAAAGGGAAATCGCAATTCCTATAAGAGAGGAAAAAAGGGATATCCCTCTTTGCAGCTTGATTTTTTTTGAAAAGAAAATAAGAAAGATGGCTGTGAAAAGCGGCCATAAAACAGGCATGAAAGTAAGATTATTCATTCGTTTTCGTACCTCTCATTTCTTCCATGTCATCCGTACCGAGTTCCTGGTAGGTCCGGTAAGCAAGAACCAGCAGAAATGATGTGACTCCGAAACTAATGACGATCGCAGTCAAGATAAGCGCTTGCGGAAGCGGATCGACATAGGATGCAACTTTATCACTTAGCAATGGAACGGAATCGCCTTTCAGGCCGCCCATCGTCAAAATCAAAAGGTGGGCGCCGTGACTGAGCAGTCCAGTACCGATTATGATTCTTAAAATGCTTTTTGAAAGCATTAAATAGGTCGCACACATAAATAGTATTCCAACGACAATGGCCATTAAAAGTTCCATTATTCACTCTCCCCTATCGTTTGAATAATGGTCATCGTTACACCAACAACCACAAGATAAACACCCAGATCAAACAGTACCGCGGTATGAAGCGAGATGTGCCCAAGAAGAGGCAAATCGATATAATGATATACATGTGTCATGAGCGGCACCCCGAAAAATAACCCGCCGGCAACAGTCAGGCTTGATATGAGCAAGCCTGAACCAATCATTAGCTTATAGTCAATCGGCAAGATCCCTGCGACGGTTTTAATGTCGAAAGCGAGCAACAGCAAGACTATGGCAGCTGAAGTCATTAAACCGCCGACAAACCCGCCTCCTGGCGAATAATGCCCTCCTAAAAAGATGGCTACCGCAAAAAGCAGGATAACAAAGGCGGCGACTTTCGTAACCGTTTGGAGAATCAGGTCATTTTGCTTCATGATTTATTTCTCCCCCCTGTCAAACGCAATTTGATCATCGCGAATATTCCGAGCGCAGCGATGGAAAGGACACTGATTTCAAACATCGTATCAAGTCCGCGGAAGTCAACAAGAATGACATTTACGACGTTTTTCCCGCCTGCTTCCTTATAAGCATTTTCAAGATAGTAACTTGATATGGAATCAAATAGTTTATTGCTATGTGCCGATAAGGCAATCAGTGTCACGATGACTCCTACACCAATGGATATCAGGGCGTTATTCAACCTGAATGTCATCCGTTCTTCCTTTCTGCTTGCCATTAACGGAAGGTGGAAGAAACAGAGCAAAAACAGGGATACCGAAATCGTTTCGATGACCAGTTGAGTCAAGGCTAAATCCGGTGCCCGCAGCAAAACGAAAAATAGGGAAATCGTATAACCGACCGCTCCTAGAATGATAATGGAAGTTAAACGGGATCTTGCAAACAAGATGGCGATCGAGCTAATCACGATGATTGCCGCTAATACCAATTCATATAAGCCGATCGGGGCAAGATTTCCTGTATCCAATTTAAAGGCATCCTTCCAATAGAGTGTAAAGCCCAATGAAAGAATGAAGAAAAGGAATATGGAAAGCAAATACGTCCGAATCGAACCTGTCATTAAAAATTTCATGACGGAGGCTGCTGATCGTTCCAGCCCCCTTATCCCGTTATCATAAAGAGCGTTCAGGGATAAACGTTCAGGCATCCACTGGTGGATCTTTTGCCACCTCGGAAACGTTTTGTATAAAATGATTCCAAATGCAATGATGCCGACCGTCATCCAAAATTCAGGTTTAAATCCATGCCAGAATTCGATATGGACTTGGAAATCCGGACCCGCCAAGCTTGGCTGTATGCTAGCTACCGCAGGTTCAATGATCGATGAAGATAGCAAGTTTGGAAAAATACCAAAAATGATGACCAACGAAGCAAGGATGACCGGGGAAATCAACATCCCGATCGGTGCCTCGTGGGGCTTCTTGTCCAATAGTTGTAACTGAAGTTTGCCTGTAAAGGGCTTGAGCACGACGATCATGCTGTAAATAAAAGTGAATACACTGGCAACCCATGCTATAACAGGGAACAGTATGCCCCATGTCTCCATATTGAAGATATTCAATTCCAATACATTCACCATGCTGGCCAAGAACATTTCCTTACTTAAAAAACCATTGAAGGGCGGAAGGCCAGCCATTGAAAAAGCACCTATGGCGGCGACGGTGAAAGTAATCGGCATCAACTGCATCAATCCGCCAAGCTTCCTGATATCACGAGTACCGGTTTCATGATCAATGATGCCTGCAACCATGAAAAGGCTGCCTTTAAAGGTCGCATGATTAATTAGGTGGAATACTGCTGCAACCGTGGCTGCCAAATATATATTTTCCCCTAACGAATCATAGTGGAGAGCCGCCGCACCAAGTCCCAAAAGCGACATGATCAATCCGAGCTGACTGATGGTGGAAAAAGCGAGAATCCCCTTTAAATCAGTCTGCTTGATTGCAGAGAAGGAGCCCCAGAACAAGGTAATCAATCCGGCAATCGAAACGAGCCAGAACCATAATCCGGATTCTGCAAAAATAGGACTTAAGCGGGCAACCAGATAAATTCCGGCCTTGACCATTGTCGCGGAATGAAGGTAAGCGCTGACAGGTGTCGGAGCTTCCATCGCGTCAGGAAGCCAGATATGGAACGGGAACTGTGCGGATTTGGTGAATGCGCCAAGCAGCACAAGCAAAAGTGCAGGAATGAAGAGCGAGTGGTCCATAAGTTCCCCGGTTTGTGCTATCAATTCACGTATACTGAATGTGTTCCCCATAATGGAAAGGAGAATGATTCCTCCAAGCAGGCTTAAGCCTCCAAGCACGGTGATCAGCAGGGATTTCTGCGCTCCATAACGTGAACGCTCCCTTTCGTTCCAATATCCTATCAATAGAAAAGATGATAAACTCGTGAATTCCCAAAATGAATAAAGGACAATTAGATTATCGGAAAGGACGACGCCCAGCATCGCTCCCATGAAAAGCAAAAGGAAGACGTAAAATTGGTTCAGTTTTTCTTTCTCTTTCGATAAATAGAAAACCGAATACAGAACGACAAGTGAACCTATCCCTGTAATGAGCAAGGCGAACAAAAGTCCTAGTCCATCTACATAGAAATCAATATGAATTCCGAGTGAAGGAATCCAAGCAGCCCTTTCCGTAATGATATCCCCTTGTTTGGTCAAGGAAATGAACCTTGAAAAATAGGTGAAAAGGAGAATCGGTAAAATCAATACAAACCATCCTGTATGTATTTGTCGGAATAGTTTGTATAATATTGGTACAATAAGTGCAAATAGAAACGGTGATAATACCACCCAATGCAGTAAAGACATAAACTCCCCCCCTTTTTAAAACGAAGTCATCCGTCTTATTATGCTTTTTTTACGCAATCTTAGACGTTAGAAAACCTTCGTTGAATATGTATTTTTGATTCGATACTTGCCTCGCTTAAAAGTATAACGCAATTTATGTGGGTTTGCATGGCTTTAAGAACAGTGAAGGCCGACTAAAATGGAGTTTTATATATAGGTAGAAAAGGAGGGGAAATCGTCCCGAAAAATTTTAATTTAAAAGTTTTAAAGGGTGAATTAGTAGAGAATTCACTGTTAAAAAGTGGAATAGTTTGCATAATGTAGGGAAAAGGATGCATGGATGGAGAATCCATGAAAACCGCTTATTTACTTAGCTACTTTCCAATCATTTCAATCCTACTATTCAGCCTCTCCCATTTATGGAAAATGCAAATGCTCATGTTACCTATTATTTTTTATGGTTTTTGCCGGATTGAAGTTGATCTCCGATACTATATGGAGCAGTCTTTATTATTCCTTTCCAAGGTTTCGGAAGGTAAAGCCCTGAACAGTGTAAGAAGGGAATCTGTCATATATGTAATTGGCGGTGCTTATTCATTGTTCAATACATCCTTATGGCGGGTGTGATATAGGACTGAGCAAAGGCAATACTTAGTGTGTCCAACGCATAGCTGTCACCGCTATAATTCTTTGGACAATAGTTTTTGCTCAATAGCTTGCTCAACTAACTGCCTGATTGATGTCAGCATCCGTTTCTTCTATATAGGGGGGCAGAATCAAGGAGTGGGGTTAATGGCTGACCCTGGCTGCCGATAGTTTTGGTATGCCCGATTGAAAGAATTTTTTTTATAATCCTTTTCCCCAATCAAAGAGACAAGCTCGTGCGTATGATGCTGTATAACCACTAAAGCTTCCTCGATATCATTGCACCGATTTTTGATTGTACAGCAGTCTTGGGCTTTAGTTTACAGCTTGGTATCGAGTGCGGTATGGATGGTTACACCGGAATCAAAAGCTTTTCAATCCTTTTATCCAGCTCTGCCTCACCTGATGGCGTATAGCCGCATCAGAACCTTGCAGGGATGTTATGAGACCTTCAGAGGATGTCACTAGGCTTTTCAATTCCTGATGAGCATATGTCACGTAATCGGGATAATAAGTCGACCGAGGTGGACAAGTCCAATTTAATCGTACTTCCGATCTTCGGCACATTAAGAGTTTATAGTTTTTCGGATTATTAAGGATTACTGCCAGTAAGGTGAGTTCTGCCTTTGATAACTTCCCAGTCGGTTTACTGAAATAATACTGGGAGGCAGCTTCGATTCCATATGATCCATTACTGGAAATATATCGTATTCAAATATAGCTCCATGATTTCCGGTTTTGAATTTTTTCGCTCTAATTGATAGGCGTAAAAGAGTTCATTAAGTTTTCGGTTATACGTCCTTTCATGGGAAAGGCAAACACTCCTGGTGAATTACTGGGTAATGGTACTGCCGCCTTGTTCGATTGTTTTATTTTGTGAATTGATAAGATGCGCCTTCCATGCCGGACAGGGCAACACCTGCATGATCATAAAAATTTGTGATCCTCCGTTATGCTGAAAGGGAAATGGTTTTCCAGAAAAAGGGGATGCCATCAAGTTTAAGGTAAGTCCGTTTTTCACCATTGGAAATTTCACTGATCACTTTCCATTTGCAGCCGTCATGTAATTAGTCCTGAGCCAGCTCTATCGAATCAATGGGATTCGCCCGTTAAGTACATGATAGGGAGTTTGGGCTAAGGATCACTTGTGATAGGAAAGGAAAATGAAAAGGACAATACAGGAACTGTGAAGAAAATCGTGCTATAACCAAGATACGTGCGCATAGTTCAACTGCCTAACTAATATATTTTTAGTATATTCTTGGCGATAATGCAGGGATTAAAGAATGGTACTTTCGGTTCGTCCAAATACTAAAAACCAATTAAGGAAAATAATATATAGTTTTGAGTAAATCAAGAATGATGGCAGAAGTCGTATCTGAATGGTGTAATATGATCCAATGAAAAACTTTCTAAATCTTCTGTTATAATATTCTCATGAGAAAATAAAAACCAATTTTTGTTTGTATGTTGACGTCAAGAATAAGAAGGGGGTCATTAAAATGGAGGAACAACAGCAATATGTATTCATTGATTTTGAATTTACGATGCCGGAAGGAAAAGCGAATCCAGTAGGTTTTTATCCAGAAATCATTGAGGTCGGTTTAGTCAGCGTCATTAATGAGACAATTCAGGAACAATTCTCTTCTTTTGTTAACCCATTGAAATTTCCAGTCCTAACGGGGAGATGCAAGAAGTTCTTGAATATTACCCAAGATCAGGTGGACCGGGGGATTTCATTTGAAGAGTTGATTTCTTTATTGAAGAAAATAGATGAGCAGCACCCGACGACGATTGTGACTTGGGGGAATATGGACATGAAGGTACTTCGCCAGAACTGTCAGAAATCAGGATTGGATTTCCCTTTTTCAGGAAAACAAATAGATCTTTGCCTGGAGTATAAACGCTTTTTCGGAGATCAAAATCAAACCGGACTTTGGAAGGCTGTACAGGCCTATGGCAAGGAAGGGACAGGCAAGCATCACAGGGCGTTGGATGATGCAATTACGACATATAATATATTTAAGTTAGTAGAGAAAGATAAAAGTTATATGCAAAATCATGAACCGACGACAATTGGCGATCGCATTGATTTATCAAAGGTATTGAATCATTTAGCGTTATAAAAGCCAAATCATATACTACTGATTTGGCTTTTATGCTTTATTTGAAATAATCCGCCGCCAGATCTTCAAGCAGCTGTAAGCTTTTATCATTCCACTCTGTGTTTGCTTCGCTTAAGGTGTGTTTCATTTTCTCAACAGCTTCTCTTAAGGACTCCTTATACTCAGGAATTTCCTCTTCAAAGCCCCTTACCATATTCTTAGGTACATTGGTTTGCTCCCGGAATGCAAGAGCACGCCGCTGATGGAACATGGACACTTCTGTTTGCTTCGGGTTATGAAGATCCCCCTGCATGGGATGCTTCATGACAGCCAACACTTTAACAAGATATGCAGCAGGTCTGATATCGGTGATTTCCCCGATGTATTTTCCGGTTTTATATATGGCGGTAACCTTATCGCCGATTTTAAAATCCTGTTCTGACATTTCCCTACCACCTTTCTTTTAACTTCCTTCATGATACATAAGAACAACGATTTTTCACAGCGAATTCGTTCAATTTCGCAAAGATGCTTTTTTTTTGAAAATCGTGTAAAGTGTACAAATGAAGATGGAAAATGGCGTTACAGGCCATTTATTTAAAAAAAGAAAGAGGGTATATACAATGACAAATTTCCCGCAATTAACAAGTGAAGTTTTGGAAAATGAAAAAGCGGTCATCATGCAAACGACGATGGGCGATATTAAAATTAAATTATTCCCTGAGCTGGCTCCAAAGACAGTGGAAAATTTCATGACTCATGCTGAAAACGGTTACTACGAAGGAATCATCTTCCACCGTGTCATCAAGGATTTCATGCTTCAAGGCGGAGATCCGACAGGTACTGGAATGGGGGGAGAAAGTATTTGGGGAGCTCCATTTGAGGACGAGTTCTCCATGCAATTATTCAATTTGCGTGGAGCTCTTTCCATGGCAAATGCAGGCCCGGGAACAAATGGCAGCCAATTCTTCGTCGTACAGGCCCAGCATGTAGACAGCAGGATGGGTGAGCAGATGAAGGAAGCCGGTTATCCGGAAGAAATCATCAACGCTTATATGGAACAAGGCGGCACACCATGGCTGGACCATAAACACTCTGTTTTTGGACAGGTGGTCGAAGGCCTGGACGTTGTTGATACGATTGCTAATGTAGAGACAGTTGCGGGAGACAAGCCAGCAGTGGATGTAGTCATTAAAGGAATCACCATTTTATAAATAAAAGAGAAGCGGGGGGCTTAGTGCCTCTCGTTTTTTTAGGTTTTAGCGGATTTGCTCCACTAGTGGATTGTTCTGGCAATTGATATAATGGGATAAAGCATTTTAATTCCTATCAGGAAGGATGTATCGAATGGACTTTCTCAATCATACTTTACTAGGTTTGTTTCTTTACTTTCCAGAAGACAAGACTGAATATATCTCTGCAGGTATAACATGCTTCATCTTTTTAGTAGCAGCCGTTTTAACGATGAGGGCAATTATAAGATATTCAAAAAAAGAAGAACTGAAAACTAAGCAATTCGAAGATGAAGTCACTAAAAGGAACCAGCGTATAAAGGATGATACTATTTCTTGATTCCGGAAGATGCGAGTGGATTCAATAGAGTTCCAGCCTTTTTTTTTGCTAATTAGAATATGAATGGTATTATGTTTTGTTAGAAGGCCGTAAAGGACCTAAATGAAGAATAAACTGTTCCCTTATCAGCATAAGCAATTTATACTATAAGCATAGAGATAGAAACTTTGGGGGCGTAAATAGTTATGCAAATCGTAGCTAAAAGAATGATTGCGACGGATACAGTTAAGAGTTTTTTCATTCAGCACTGGGAGACGACTCAAGTCGTTTTTTCAAGAGGTTTGTTTCATTATGCGGAACTTGAGGGTTTTGGAGTGATGGACGAGAATGAAAAAATCATGGGGTTGGGAACGTATAAATTGTCCGACCATGTATGCCAAATCATTTCTTTGAATAGTGAGCATGAGAATCAAGGAGTGGGCTCATCATTGCTTTATGTAATGGAAAATACCGCCAAGGAGAAAAATTGCCATACTATTAAAGCGATTACAACGAACGATAATTTACAGGCATTGAAGTTTTTTCAAAAGCGTGGTTATGTCATTGCGGAAATCGTTAAAAATGCGGTTGAAGAATCACGGAAAATCAAACCTGAAATACCATTTTACAGTTTTGAGGGAATTCCTATCCGAGATGAGATAATACTGGAGAAATACTTGTAATACCTGAATTTTGATAGGGGGAATAGGGATGTTTAAGAAAATTGCGGCTGATGCCCTTGGACTTAGTGATATTGGAAGTGTGATTAGCCCTGCCAATTATGACAAGGTGGATGCAGATGACTATATCATGCATGAAGACGAGGAAAAAATTTATTTCCTGATAAAATCGAAAACCGATGAGTACTGTTTCACGAATCAAGCGTTCATACATTTGGACGGGACAAGTGCCATAAGCAAAAAACGTACACTTACAAGATATAGCTACAGCCAGTACAATATTTCCAGCGTAACACTTGAAACGGCAGGGACCGTGGATTTGGATGCGGAAATTAAATTTACGATCGGTGCAAAGACGTTCTCCATTGATGTCCATAAGAAGTTCATTGAAGAATTAAAGGACTTGTTCAAATCATTAGTTAAAATATCGGAAATTTGCCATGAGAATGAATATGCCCTTCAATTTGCACAGCAAAGCGTAAACCTTGCTTCTTCCACTTTGAACCAGGTTCGGACAGAGGGAAGCCAAATGGCTGCAAGTTTCAAGGAAATTAATTCCGCAGCTTTCGAATGGTTGATGGACAGTCGGAAAAAGTACCATGTTAAAGATTTTGGCTATGTTTTTGAGAAATATATAAATAATTAAAACAAGGAGGCGAACACGGAATGATGTGTCCGCCTTCTTTTTTAATGGCTGTTTTCACATACTTTGTTGCTATTTACCAGGTAGTGAGTTGTGGTTGATTTCCCCTCCAGATGCTCGCTTTCCTTGGAGTGGGCGGTGAGCCTCCTCGGCGGAAACGCCTGTGGGGCCGCTGCTCCCGCAGGAGTCTCGCACTTCCGCTCCAATCAACCTTAAATAGTTTCGTTTTAAAAACAACAATCTTTACGAAAAGAGCCTTTTTAATTGTTCAAATCACTCAAACCAGGGCTGTGTTCATTTGGCATATCTGGCATTTCCGGGACCGGGAATCCTTTTGGCGGCTCGGTAACGGCAAGGTTTCCGCCATTTCGGCTCGGTGTCTCCCCTTGGAAAATTTCGCCAATTTTAGTTTGATCCAGCCTGAAATTGAATTGAGCATTATGATAGCCCAAATCCACATATTTTCGGCATTCAGGATATTTGTTCAAATCATAATTAGGTATAGGGAAGATCTTCCCCCAGCTGACCCCAAGAGTTTCCAATGCCTTGGCAAATGCATTTTGATGGGCATTGTCGCGGACCATTAAAAATGCCAGTGTTTCACGCATTGCTTTATTGGAGCTCATTTCATATATCCTCGACTTTTGCAGAACCCCCGTAGATTCAAGGATGACATTATTCAAAAGGTTCGCCACAAGATTGCCGTGATCATAAACCCAAGAGCCATTCCATGGATTGCCGCCAGCGTCGACGGGCAGGGACGCTTTCGCACCGATTATGAAATGATGTGGATTTGCACCACTCTGGATGGCATCATCCAATGGGGCGCCATCGATCCCGGAATCTCCGGGCATATCCCCACCAGCCTCATTCAGCAACTGGTTGATGGTTGATTGGACAAGTTCTACGTGGCTTAGTTCCTCTAGGAAAACCCCGCGGATTAAATCACGATATTGTTTAGCGTTGCCGCGGAAGTTGGCACTTTGGAAAGAATACTGCATCATCGTCCGCATTTCACCGAATTGCCCTCCAAGCGTTTCCTGAAGAACCTTTGCTGCATTGGGATCAGGCTTATCTGGAACGATCATATTGATTAAATCTTCTTTATAGAAATACAATGAAAGCTCTCCTAGAATCAATATTTCTAATTTAGCTTCTGTTGCCTCAATTAAATTATTCCTAAGGTAAAAAGTACCTTTATGGAATGAAGGGAAGAGAGAAATACTAGAGGGAAGAACGATTTTGAAAGGATGTTGCACATGCTATCCAATCAGCAGCTAAAAGAATTTCAACAGCAATTGCAGCAAACGAAGCAAGAGTTGAAAGAGCGATTAAATGATTCAGGCAACTACGATTTAAGAAGAAGCTTGGAGGATTCGACAGGTGAGCTATCGAGTTACGATAATCATCCCGGCGATGAAGGAACCGAGTTATATGAACGGGAAAAGGATTTGGCCCTTTCCGAGCATGATCGGGATGAAATAAGGGATATTGATCGAGCGCTTTCTGCCATCGAGGCAGGTGAGTATGGAAAGTGCGAGGTTTGTTCAAAGGAAATACCTATTGAACGTATGAAAGCCATGCCTACAACGACTTATTGTGTCGAGCATACTCCGTCACAGGAAACTTCGCACAATCGGCCAATCGAAGAGGAAGTGCTGGGACCACCGTTTGGAAAGTTTGATTATGATGACCGGCACGAATCGGTTGCTTACGATGCGGAAGATTCGTGGCAGGATGTTGCCAGTTACGGAACATCTGAATCGCCTTCCGATTTTGTAAATCCGCCAAGCGATTACGAAGATATGTATGTTGAGTCCGAAGAAAATATCGGATATGTCGAAGATTATGAAAATTTTGTTGGTGTGGATATATACGGTAAAGAGGTAACGGTTTACCCGAACTCCCAATATCAAGAATTGAAGGAAGAACTTTTTGAAGAAAATATTCAAACCCCGTTTGGTGATTTGCCGCGATATGAGCATGATCCTTATGTTGATGAAGAGAAAGATTGAAAAAAAGAACCAGGATTTTTAAACCTGGTATTATCCCCTACAGGTAGACAGAGTAAAAAGAGAGCATGATAAAATGTTCTTAACAGTCTATCTGAGAGGGGATTTTTCTATGGCAAAAAAGGGGCAAACGTTTCAAACATATACAGAAGAATTAAAGCGAGAAGTTGTTCGTTTGAAGTTGGAGGAAGGCTGGTCATATCGTCGGCTTCGTGAGCGATTTGGTATCAAAAGTGATGCACAAATAGCGAATTGGGTAAAGAAAGTGCAAAATAAT
>NZ_JBFUHM010000016.1:0-105062 GCF_056402395.1 Peribacillus sp. P4_B1 | reverse complement strand
CATGTTATCCTTTGGAACCACTACATCATAAATGGCCATATGAGGACTAAAAACCATAGACGTTTGTTTTTGAATCATCGTACTCACCCACATAAATTTATTACCTTGATTATAAAACAAAAAAAGGTAGATTTCCTCAGAATAAACTGAGAAAATCTACCTCTATTGGCCCGGAAGGGACTTTTTCAGTGCCCTCGTTTAAAACTGTGGCTTTTTTTGCATCCCTCTTATAAATCCTTCCGAAGCTCACCAACGACATGTCCCAATTCCGGGAGAATCAATTTATTCATCGCAAGCCGAACTGCCCCCGTTGAACCCGGGGTGGAAAAAACCGCTTTGTTGTTCACGACCCCAGCAATCGCCCTCGATAGAATGGCTGCAGAACCGATATCCTCTTGAAAGCTGAGCATTCGGAAAATCTCGCCAAAACCCGGAATTTCCTTTGTCATCAATTCTTGAACCGCCTCGATCGTTACATCCCTATTGGCGATGCCAGTGCCACCGTTTGTTAATATGACATCCACCTTGCTGCTTTGGCTGCCAACTGTGACCGCAGCTTGAATCGCTTCCCTTTCATCCTTTACAATTTCATATTCCGTCACTTCATGCCCATTCGATTTCAATAATTCCACCATCAGTGCCCCGCTTTTATCCGTTTCTTCATTACGCGTATCACTAACGGTTATCACCATGCAGCGAATTGCCTCCGTGAAGCCTTCTTTATGATCCCTGACACTCATTCTTCTTCAGCCTTCTTCTTCTGTAAATACCGATATTGATAGAACTTCTGCGCAAATTCACTGACATTCCGGGTCATTTGATAATTGGCCCCAGCCCCGATGGCCATGCTGATGAATGGAATGCCCCGAACCAATTTTTTTCGAAAGACAGTTATGGATATGGCTTTCAACAGCTGCTTCAATGGCTGTTCCATCCAGGTCGGATTTGTAAGTTCTTCGATTCCTAAATAAAAATAGTCATCTTCCGCGTTCTGGACTTCCCGGATCAATTCTTCCCAGGCCATCCCTTGAAGTCTCTTTGGCATCGCTCCTGCATTGAATACCTTAAGGGCCATCATCATTTCAAAAGGCGTATTCACCTCAACACCATAAGACATCGCAATCAGCTGTACGATCCTGACATTGATGACCGTCATGGCCGGAATATCACTCCCTAACAGGAGCAGGCTACCAGATCCGCTTACACCGCCTTGTGCAAATGAATACAACCGATGCTTTGCGATATGCTGGTTGGCTATGTAATTCAACTGATCGATCGATAAGTGATTCAAGTCATCCAGCGTTTCGATATCTTCCTTAAACAAGCGCGCAGATGCTAAAATCCGCTCTCTTGCATCTATTTGGATTTGTGAGCTCTGAACCATGGCATGCAAATGAAAAAGCCAAGTATCAAGCTTTTCAAAAAACTGTTGTTGGACGTTATCTGGAAGCAGGTCAAAACCCTGCTCTAACCATTTATCATACAATGCTGACAAATCTTTTCGCTCATATTGATAAAGATTTTCCTGCCATTCACTAATTTCATTCCAAATTTTAATTTCCCGATTCGTGAATTCCATGCATCAAGCCTCCTATGTACAGAATTGGTGGATTCTCCCTTAAGTATACCATAGAGGATGGCTTTTCAAGAAAGATGAAGAGGGGCAAGAAGGTGCGGTTGAGGGTGAAACCATTTGAATCAATGCTTTCATGGAAAAGATCCCTTACCAATAGATAAGGGATTTTTATAAAAAATCATGAAGTCATGTTTTCGCTAAAAGCCAATCTCATGGTATCCCTGACAATCATGATTTCTTCATTAGTGGGAATGACCATCACTTTAACGGGGGAATAAGGTGTATTGATGAAGGCTTCCTTACCCGAGGTACGGTTGAGGTCCTTATCCCAATATACCCCCATGAATTCAAGTCCCTCCAAGATTCGACCCCTAATGGCTTGACTGTTTTCACCGATGCCCGCTGTAAAAATGATGCCGTCCACACCTCCCATTTTAGCCGAATAGGAACCTATGTACTTGTGAATCCGATCTGCAAAAACTTCAAGTGCGAGTACAGCCCGATCATTGCCTTTATCCGCTTCCACTTGTATATCGCGCAGGTCGCTGGAAAACCCGGAAAGGGCTAGAATGCCGCTTTTCTTATTCAGGACATCCAGCACTTCATCAGCCGTTTTTCCCGTCTTCTCCATGATATATGGAATCAGCGCAGGGTCGATGTTGCCTGAACGCGTCCCCATTGTAACACCGGCCAATGGTGTAAATCCCATTGATGTATCAATCGATTTACCGCCCTTTATGGCCGTAATGCTTGCACCATTCCCTAAATGGCAGGATAACAAGCGAAGCTGTTCGATTGGGCGGCCAATCATTGCTGCAGCCCGCTTCGACACATATTTATGTGAAGTACCATGAAACCCATATTTCCTTATTCCATATTTTTCATAATATTCAAAGGGTAAGCTGTACAAATATGAATCTGCAGCCATCGTTTGATGAAAGGCAGTATCGAATACGGCAACAGCAGGAACATCAAGTATTTGCCTGAAGGCTTTGATTCCCGTGATATTGGCGGGATTATGAAGGGGTGCCAACTCGGAAAGCTTTTCGATTTCCTCTATTACTTCCACCGTAATCAAGACGGAGTCACTGAACACCTCACCACCATGCACAACCCGATGCCCTACGCCATCTATCTCTTCAAAGGATTCAATGATGCGATGGTAAATCAGCTTTTTCAATAAAAGCCCTACTGCCACTTCATAGTTGGGTATATGCACCGTTTCAGATACCTTTTTGCCTTCGACGCTCAAAGTGAATGTGGAATTTTTCAAGCCAATCCTTTCTACAAGACCCTTTGTAATTACGTTTTCACTTGGCATCTCAAAAAGTTGAAACTTCAATGAAGAGCTGCCAGCATTAATAGCCATGATTTTTGACATCCATCCTGCTCCTTTACTCTAAGCTAGTTCTTCCAATGATCATCTCAACGAAACATGCAGTGTATTGTACAATTTTATCATGGCGAGCGGATACAACCAAATAAAAACCAAAAATTAGGAATAAAAAAATGAAAGCCAATGCCTGTGGCATCAGCTTTCATTGACTACTTTTCCTCTTTAAACCAATCATCCATCTGCTGCATGACAGAGCTTGTCGCTTCGAAATCCGATAACTTCGGAAGTTGTACGAGCAGTGCCTTCTTCGGAGCTTCGATACCCTCTTTTTTCTTTTGAAGGATCAGGATGCTTTTCGCAGCCGCTTCACTCTTAAACATGGAAAGCGGCAGTTGCACCATCCCTTGGATATGTGTATGCTTCTTCAGGAAATCATTGAGTTTCGGCGCTTCCTCCGAGACGAACAGGTTATTAGGGACAATGAAGAAAAGGTGTCCGCCATCCTTTACATGTTTAACACTTTGCTCAATAAACAAATGGTGTGCATATGAATGTCCATTATCTGCCTTCAATTCATATTCGGCTGCACGCACATCATTCGGATAATAACCAATCGGCAAATCACTGACCACAACATCGGAAGGATCGATGAAAAGCGGCTCCAAGCTGTCCTGGTTGAAAAATTGCAGCGGATGTTCTTGCAGGTTGGCACCTGCATAAGCAAGCCTGATCAAGGTTTCATCAATCTCGACACCATATGATGCGATACTTTTATCAGTAAGTTGATTCAAGATCGCAAATAGTAAATTCCCCGTTCCGACAGCTGGATCTAGCATGACCAATTCTTTTTGATCCTTGGTGAATTTACCGACTAAATAGCTGACGAACATGCCGACTGCATCCGGTGTCATATGATGATTCGGTTGGACGCTCTCCTGCATGCCTTTTAAAATAGCAAGCTGGTACGCTTTACGAATTGCTTCCTTCTCATATTTCTCTGGTGAAAAATCTCCATAATGCTTAACTAACCTTTTCTTCGATACTTCACTGATTTCCTCCTGCAGGACTTTCCCCTGGAAGAAGTTCTCACCCGTTTCACCTAGGGCATCCAGATACGTACATGATAATTCACTTTGCAATATTTGGGCTGTTTCATCAAATTCATAAAATAATTGTTCAACTGGGGTAGACTTCACTTATTAATTCCTCCTGTTTGCTTCTGTCCTTATTTTATAGGTAAGAAGAAAGAGATACAAGTCGTACGTCCTGCTTAACATTCTTCGTTTGTTTAACGTACTGTTTTCCTATTTGAAAGTCCGTATATTTAGAATCGAGCCACTCTTTTTTAAAAGTTTTTAAAAATTGGTAAACAAATGGTAAATATGTTCATTTCGAGTGTGGATGACTAGGGGGAAGTGTTATTTGGATGATACTAAAAAAGATTCTAAAGTGGGGATTTTTTGTTTTTATTTTGTACGGGATATTAACTGTTCTTTGGATTATCTTTGTGATTTCACTTGGTTGGTTAGAATTTAATAACCAATGAACTATATTCTCCTTTTAAACATTAGGCTGTTTACCAGGTAGTGAGTTGTGGTTGATTTCCCCTCCAGATGCTCGCTTTCCTTGGTGCGGGCGGTGAGCCTCCTCGGCGTAAACGCCTGTGGGGTCTCGCACTTCCGCTCCAATCAACCTTAAATAGTGTCGTTTTAAAAACAACAATCTTTACGAAAAGAGCCAAACATAAAAACAAAAAACCGGACACATTGCGTCCGGTTTCTAAGAATTCGCCTCTTATTTTGCTGCTTTAGCCGCTTCGATTGCACCCTCGTAATTTGGATGGTTGGTACCTTCACTAACATATTCTACATATGTGATTTCATCATTGCTGTTTACAACGAACACCGAGCGTGCCAATAGTCGAAGTTCTTGCATAACGACACCATAGGCTTCACCGAATGAAAGGTCACGGTGATCGGAAAGAACTTGAACATTGTCCAGGCCACTAGCAGCACACCAGCGTTTTTGCGCGAAAGGAAGATCGTTACTGATCGTCAGAACTTTTACATTATCCAATTTTGCCGCTTCTTCATTGAATTTACGTGTCTGTGCATCACATACACCTGTATCGACAGATGGAACTACACTGATGATGCGGACAGTACCTTTGGAGTCGCTTAATGTAACCGGTGATAAGTCATTAGCCAATACCGTAAAATCAGGTGCTTTGTCCCCAACTTTTAGTTCTGATCCCACTAAAGTGACCGGGTTGTTTTTAAATGTAACTGAAGCCATTAAAAATTCCTCCTCTTTCTGCTATATGTACAAGCATAATAATATTTGTTTTACCGGAATTTTGCAATTAATTGAATTTGGAAAAGTGAATTGGCGGTTCACATGTGTGGAAAATCAAGCATTAAGTGGTGTAAGCATATTACAGCAAAAAGAAAACTCGGCGGATGCCGAGTCGCAGTTAGAAATCTAAATCCTGTTTAGGTTCTTGGTACCTCTTTACGTTTGTTTGACCGCTACTGCTGCCTTGCCTTTGATTACTACTTTCTTTTTTAGATAGCATGGACTGAATCTTATCGACGACTTGAGGAGCTAAATCCATCATTTTTTCGAGAAGATGCGTACCTTCATCAAGATGAATCATTTTCACCCCGTGGGAACCGACAATCAAAAAGGCAATTGGTGTTATGGAAACCCCACCGCCGCTACCGCCGCCAAAAGGCTGCTTGGAATCACCTTGATGTGCTTGATGGTTTCCATCCATTACAAATTCGCTGCCACCGGCTGCAAAACCAAAACCAACTTTGGATACGGTTAAAATGACACTTCCATCCGGAGTCTCCACCGGATCACCGATGATCGTGTTCACATCGACCATTTCTTTCAGATTTTCCATCGCTTCTTTCATTAAACCTTGAATCGGATGATCTGACATTTAAATTCCTCCACTCTAGAACGATTGTTTATTGGAATCACCTGATAGCTTCGCTAATTTCCTGGACCTGAAATGCGGTTTTCCGCCTTTCCAATAACGAAGCAGTTTTATTCCAGTCACCATAGCCTGCCCGATTCTAAATTGTAATATGCAGGAAATCGACGTATTGGCCTGCCATCTTTGAAAGTCAGGTGTAATGGAATATGCGGGCATGATCCGGAAGTTGAAATAGGTTGTCAGCAAACCGATGATTGAGCCTTTAAGCGCCCAGCATGCACCTGTTAAAACACCTGTATGTGCAGCGTTTTTAGTACCGACAATACTATGCCAGCTGAATTTTTTAACTTGGATTTTCCCTGTGAACTGACGGACGACCTTATGAAATCCGACCATATGCTGAAGCAACTCCTTCATGTCAGCGAATCCGTCACGCAAATCTTCGGGTGTGATTTTTTTCTTTTCTTCCTTTTCGGTTTTTCCGTTCATTTCTTGCTCTTCCTTTACTACTATAGCTGCCGAGTCATCATCCTTTTTAATGACCGGGACTTTGAACGTATAGTGAATAAGTCCATACCAAGCTGATAATTTAATATGTATTTTGTCATTCGTTTGGACACGTTTGTAGTCAATGTATACTCTTACTTTTGTGAAAATAAGAATAAGCAGCACCAAAATGAGGATACCTATAATCAGCAAAACCCACATCATGCACCCACACCCCTTCAGCCTATCATTATCGGCAAATGCAAAAAAAAATAAACCTGCAAAAGCGAAAAATACGCTCTTACAGATTCATGAATGGAAAATATCATCTTCTGATCAAAACAACACCCGTGTCTGCAAAGACATCATGCAAAGCCTGTTTCTTCGGTAATAAGCCTGCCAGGAGATAGCCGATCCAAGTAACTTTTGAAATATATCGGCCAATCAGCTCCCTGAACAATACCGTACCCCAAGAAATGGTTTTTGTCTCTTCCCTCAATGTAACGACTTTCAGTCCAAAAATCATCTTACCAAGGGTTTGGTTCAAGAATTTGGTCATCAAAACAAAGTATAAGAAGAATACGATCCCTGTTAGTAAGCCTTCTGCGGAAAACCAAAGATCATCTGTCCCTTCATAAAACTTGAAGATGGGATGAATCAAAATCCGATTCAAACTTCCGATAACCAACAAATCAGCTAAATAGGCCCAAAATCTCATCCAAAATCCAGCAAAATGCACTCTCTTGACTCCGCCATCATCCACGGCCTGCTTGGCTGGCGTAAATTCCTGCTGAACGGGAACCTCTTGATCTGCCAGTACATTGGATGCAGTGATTTGTTCATTGTTTTCATTTCGTTCCGTCATCCTTCAGCCCCCCTATTCCGCATACAAATACATTAAGCGTGGAGAATTTGAAGAGGAAAGGATTTTTGTCAAGACGGCCGTTTCCACATCATTCCCCAACATTTTTTGCGCTCCCATACTGAATAATGAACCGAAACCTGCCTCATCGGTATATCGGATAACTTGAGCATCTTTTTTACCGATATCAGTTTTCATCGCGGCAATTACATCATCCAAATGGCCGAAATCATCTATTAAATGGTTTTCTTTAGCCTGACGCCCATCATAAATGCGGCCATCAGCAATTTTGCGTACTTCATTCTCTGTCATACCTCGTCCGTCGGCAATGACTTTTACAAATTGATCATAAGAATTATTAATCATATTTTGCAGTATTTCACGTTCTTCTCCAGTCATTTCCCGAGTTGGGCTCATAATATCTTTGTGTGGTCCGCTTTTGATGGTTTCGAACTCAACGCCATACTTCTTGGCCAGCTTCTCGTAATTATACCCATGCATGATGACACCTAGTGAACCCGTCATCGTTTCTGGGCTGGCGTAAATCTTATCGGCTGGCGCAGAAATATAATATCCGCCGGAAGCCGCCATTGATCCCATTGAAACATAAACAGGTTTTTTCACTTTTTTAATATCAAGGATCTTATCATAGATCTCAGCACTTTCTACGACACCGCCGCCAGGAGAATTCACCCTTAGTATGATTCCTTTGATATCATCATTTTCCTCTGCCATCTTCAGCTTATCCATGAAGGCACGGTGATTATATGTTGCTGAACTTAGTAATGAAGCTTCTCCTGTATCTTGAATCGTTCCCTCTACATCGAATACTGCAATAACATTAGAAAAATCATCGCCTTCTATGACTTCCTCGTTAAATGCACTTTCAGAAGCAAATAATTCATCAATGATATTTTCCGTATCCGCTGTAAATAGAGTTGTAGCCGTCCCTACAGCAATAGAGACAAAAAATAAAACGGCTGCAATTCCAAGTGCCGCCCAACGTTTTCCATTCATCTGTTTTCCCCCTTAAATATATGTATCCTTCTTATCATACGAACTGCATACATTAATGTTTCATTCCATGATAAACTAGACATATAAAATTGTAGCAAATAATCCTCTAATTGGAAATGCATCAGTGCATTTTGCACGATCTGCATTTACCTGAACAGGAAAAAGAAAGCCCTTTCATCACCAATCATACTAGGGGGGAACATGATGAACACTCGCAGGAATATTTATTTTTTCCATGCACCGAATGCAGAAATACTTAACAAGATCGAATACTTATCGGACTTAGCGAAACAGCATTCTTATGAAGTCATCCAAGATTTCACAAAGGCCAACATCATCGTAAGCATAGGTGATGACGGCACATTCCTGCAGGCAGCCCGTAAAACCGGGTTCAGGGATGATTGTTTATATGCAGGCATTTCCACCACAGGTAACTTGAATATGTATTGCGATTTCCACTTGGAAGACACGGATAAAATGATCGATGCCATGACAAGAGAGCAAATCGAGGTGCGTAAATATCCAACCATCGATATCCAGTTGGACGATCAGCCCTCCTTTTATGCCCTCAATGAACTCAGTATCCGGACTTCCATAACCAAAACGTTCATCATGGATATTTTCATTGATCAACTCCATTTTGAAACTTTTCGCGGCGACGGAATCATCATTGCGACCCCGACCGGAAGCACCGCCTATAATAAATCGGTAAACGGGGCCGTTGTGGATCCCCTTCTCCCTTGTTTTCAAGTGAGCGAGCTCGCATCCATCAATAATAATTCCTATCGGACCCTAGGTTCTTCATTCATCCTAAGCGGCGATAGGACGTTGACCGTCCACCTTGAACAAAACGGGCCAAGCTACCCGATCATCGGAATGGACAATGAAGCCTTAAGCATCAATCATGTTGAAAAGGTCAAGGTCCGGTTAAGCGGTAAAGTCATCAAGACCGTTAAGCTTAAGGATAATTCCTTTTGGGAAAAGGTGAAAAGGACCTTTCTTTGAACTAACTAATAAAGGTACCGGATATGTCCGGTACCTTTTATATATGGTAAAAATCTTTCGTATTTTGATAAAGGATTTCATAGACATCCTCAATTGGCAATCCTTTAATCGAAGCAATTTGACGAACACTTTCATGCATCATGCCCGGGTGCGTCCATTTCCCTTTGAAAACCCCTTCAAACGGCCATGGGCCATCCGTTTCAATCATCATCAGCTTAAGTGGGTATGCAAAAACCAATTCCTGTATTTCCCTCTCATAACAAACATCAGGTGTAATCGAAATTCGGTACCCCTTTTCGGCCATTCTTTCGACTGTCCTGATATCACCTTTAAACCAATGAAAGTGTGCCTTTGTGATTTGATGCTTATCCAAAAGGTCGCAAACGATGGGGGCATCGCCATAAACGGCATGAAGGATAACCGGCTTTTCAACCTCTTTAGCAAAAGCCAGCAACCTTTCCAGTATCTCTACATAACCTGACGTATCCATATTGGGATTTTCCTGCCTTAAGTAATACGGGAGTCCGATCTCACCTACAGCAACCATATTATGACGATGTTCCCGCATCCAATACAATAATTCGTTCACTTCCTCTTTACTCGGGAGGGGCTGCTCAGGATGAAAGCCGAAGGCAGGCTTAATTCGTGAATCTTTGAGTGAAAGCTGGTCATTGTTTATGGAAGAGGTTAAATTCATGGAAACTGTCACCAATGATTCCAAATGCACCTTTTCCATATAAGAGAGAATCTGCTTCTGTTCACTTTCATCATACCTATCCAAATGGATATGGCTGTCGATGATCTTCATTTTCAATTTCCTCCTGACTTAAGAAAGGGTTGGCTTTAGTGCGGCATATAATTCTCTCTTCAAATTTAAAAATTCATCACTTAGAAATTGTTCCTCACTTCTTGGCCTTGGAAATGGAACTTTCACTTCTTTGATGACAGCAGCCGGTTTTGCTGATAACACATAAATTCTATCTGAAAGGAAAACCGCTTCATCTATGCTGTGGGTAACAAAAAGCACAGATCTCCGATTTTGTTCCCAAACAGACAAAAGCCATTTTTGCATTTCCAATCTTGTTAGTTCATCCAGAGCAGAAAAGGGTTCGTCCAGGCACATCAAGTCCTGTTGACTTAAAATGCTTCGAATGAAAGCGGCCCTTTGCTTCATGCCCCCAGATAATTCATGCGGATATGCCTTCACATACTCTTCTAATCCAGCTTTCAACAAAAGGGCTTTTGCCATTTCTTTGTCTCTTATCCCAGCAAGCTCACTTCCAAGCAAAACATTATCCAGCACCGTTCTCCAAGGTAAAAGGGATGGCTGCTGCGGCATATAGCTTATATGGCCCTTAAAGCCATTTATCTTTTTACCATCCAACGAAATGATGCCCTGATCCGGCTTCAAAATACCGCCTATCAAGTGGAACAACGTACTTTTACCGCTGCCAGATGGTCCTAGGATTGTGACAAATTCCCCATCATCTACATGGAAATTCATATTCTCTAAAATATTCTGTTTACCATCGAAAGAAAAGGAGACATCTTTAATTTCCAGCATCATCCCTTTCACCCTCCTTTCTCTTCCATGAAACTAAATATTTCTCCAGGAATGTGATGATTCCAAAAAAGAGAAGGCTCATTCCCATAATGATGAAAATGGCAACAAACACCCGATCTGTCCGAAACGCGGAGGAAGCGAGCGTCATATAAACACCAATCCCCGATTTAGCCCCAAGCCATTCCGAAATAACCGCACCCATTATACTATAGGTGGCCGAAATTTTTAGGCCTGAGAAAATGAACGGGATCGAGTGGGGAAGTTCCAGCTTCCAAAATAACTGGTTTTTCCCCGCTCCCATCATCTTGAAATAATGCTTAAGTTCGTAAGGTGTCTGGCGAAAACCGTCCAATGAAGCAACCGCAACCGGAAAAAAACATACGAGTGAAATCACAATTAACTTAGGCAGCATGCCAAAGCCAAACCAGATCACTAAAAGCGGTGCCAAAACTATGATTGGTATATTTTGCGAGAGTATGAGCAGAGGATAAACCGCGTCCTTCACACCTGGAAATAGGTGTAAGATTGCAGCAATTAATAACCCGATACAGCTTCCAATAAGAAAACCCGATAACGCAAGCTCAGTTGTTGATATAAGGTGTCCAAAAAGATTACGGGACGACTCAATTCCTTCAATGAAAATGGCTGATGGAGCGGGAAGCAGCCATTTTTCAACCTTTAATAAGACTGTCATTGACTCCCATACTATCAGCAAACATAATAAAAGAAAGAAGGGAGCCCCCTTCTTCCAAATTCCCCTTTTGATCATGCCCGATATTTCTCCGTTAACGTATCCATCGTAATCCCGCTTGGCTGATATAGTATCTTCACTTGGGAAATGACATTCGGCGAGCCTAATTCAATCATTCTTACATTCATTTTTTCTATCACGGCAAAAAGCTCGGATAGCTCACCCTCCATTGTTGTTTCTAGCGGGTGAACCTCATACTTGACACCTGATTCATCAATGATCTTGATTGCTTCATCGACCATGGGGATGACATTTTCCCCTTTAGGAATGATTTGTATACTAATTAATGAATTGGCCATTGTATTTCCTCCTATTTTGGTAAAAATTCATTGGTAAATGCCTTTTCAGGATTGAAATCACCTTCAAGAAGCTTATTTTCCTTCATCCAATCACTGTAATTCTTCCAGATTTCAAGCTTTTGTTCACCCCAACGCGGAGCATCATCCTGATACTTATCTGCAAGCCACTCCTGGCTTTTCTTCACTAGTTTTGGATCTAGATCAGGTGCAGACTTAATTAATATGTCCGCTGCATCATCAGGATTCTTAATTGCAAACTGGTACCCTTTCGAAGCTGCATGAACGAATGCTTTAACAGTCTCAGGATCCTCTTTAATCATCTTTTCATTTGTTGTCAAAACAGGCGTATAGTAATCAAGCTTATCAGAGTATTCGGTTAAGTAAACCATATTAAGCTTTTCATTCCGCAACTCAGCCTCGATACCTGTCCACCCATAATAAATCCAGGCGAAATCTATATCCCTTTTAACTGAAGTGAAAAAATCTGTGTCCCCTGTATTCACTATATCCACTTTATTTACATCGGCATTTTCTTTTTTCATAAGTGAATCAATAATGGCCTTTTCAACTGGAGACCCCCAGCCACCATACGTTTTCCCTTCAAAATCCTTGGGAGTTTTAATGTTTTTTGCCGCAGGTGAAGCGAATCCAGAGGTATTATGCTGGATGACAGCAGCTAGCGAAACAATCGGTACGCCTTGCACGCGGGCCTGCGTAATGCCCTCCTGGTAGCTCACGCCAAATTCAGATTTCCCTGAAGCCACAAGTTTATCAGCTCCAGCTTCGCCTGGCATGATAATTTCCACATCCAGACCTTGTTCTTTGAAATACCCTTTTTCCTTGGCTACATACAATCCTGTATGGTTTGTATTCGGTGTCCAATCAAGCACGACCGATACCTTTTTTAATTCTTTATTGCCTTCTTTTTTAGATGATTCTTCTTTTTCATTAGTTCCGCCTGCCCCACATCCAGCCAAAAGGAACAACGAAGTTAACAGTGGTAAGAATTTATTCAAACTATTATCCTCCTACACATCATATAAGATCCATATGCCGAAACCATAATGGGGCGCCAGGGTCCATTCCAATACCGGTAAAAAACAAAAAACGCCCGAAGATGAATTCGGACGTTTAACATACAAAACAGAAAGTCAGTAATAATATGTTCCCTCCGCTGGCATCATCCAGATCAGGTTCAAAGAGTCAGCATCTAAAGGACGCAATCTCAGCCAGCAGTACTGGCCCCCCTACATTTCTCGCACATATGAACTTTTCTCTCCCATTATATCAATTCATGGAGAAAAAGGAATACTAATTTGCTTCTTCTCAACAATTGGAAAGGTTTCCCTTGCGTTAAAGGATATCTAGCAAAACATCATGCCATTCCAATCATTCTCGTTTACGTGCCTGACACGTTCAAAGAGTCATTTCCTTGCAGGTATTCATATAATGAGCATAACCTGTGGACATTTTTTGTGTACTGGTTTTATAAGCCCTTAATTTCAAAAGCAAAAGGTGGATATGATCATGATAAAGATTAATCACAAATTATTAGATGTCAGTCACATCCAACCAGGTATAGCATCTGCTAAATCGCTTGAAATTCTCCAATTGCTAGCGGAAGATTCTAACATTTTTGAATATCGGAGCTTTGGATACCTTAATTTCGATATACAACTGAGGCACCGAGTCATCGAGGCAGCTTTTGCGTTGGATAAAAGTGATGCAGAATTTTCCACACTTGAGGAATCGGCATCCAATAAACAATATTGGCGCCTTTCAAAGGATGGCACTTTTACCCTTCAGCCAGGGATTGCCCCTCATGTTGCACTCCTGGACATTTTCTTGAATGGAACGCTTTACGCTTTCGAATGCGGTACAGCGATAGTCGTCACTTTTTTAAAGGCCATTTTGGATTTAATCGGCCCTAGGAATTTCGACTATCTTTTTTCAAGCCTATTTCTATATGACTGGCGCCCTCCGAAGAATATGGCTCTTCATGTTCATCAAGGAACGGATTATTTACCAGGGGATTGCCTTTACTTCAAAAACCCTGATCACGATGAGGAAACACCTGAATGGCAAGGTGAGAATGCAATATTATTAGGAGAAGACCTCTTTTATGGCCACGGGATCGGGATTACCAATGCACAGGGTATCATCGATGAACTAAATAGCAATAGAAAGCCGAATGCCGCCATCTCAGCATTCCTGACAAAGCATATCATTAGCTTGGATAGTTCCTACTATAGACAATTCCAACCAACTATCTCCCGTGCAAAGCCCGTTCACGGTCTTGTCAGCCTATCTGATTTGATTGTTTCTGAAATAGGTCCGAAGATTTATCTTTCATGACTCAAGCAATTCTCCTGCCGTAAAACCGGTTTCTTTAAATATAGGCAAAAAAAATGCTTGGGGATGGAACCACCAAGCATTTTTTCTTATTCACGCACCGATGTTCCCTTTGCCTTTAAACCTGCGTGCACTTGCCTGGCCCCATTTCGTAATGGATAGTGTATAAACAGCCAAGGCTGACCATATGAACAAAAAGGCTAAAAGATGCGCTTTTGTAAAACTTTCGTGATAGACGAATACCCCGATCAGTAAGGATAAGGTCGGAGCGATATACTGAAAAATCCCAAGCATCGATAACGGGATCTTCTCCGCCCCCTTTGCAAAATATAAAAGAGGCAAGGCCGTGACAATCCCACCGCCCACCAACAGCAAGCTTGTGCTTCCTGCTGTAAAGAATTGCATTTCTGATTGGTTCATCAAGTATATCAGGTAACCCAGGGCAAGAGGCGTTACCATCATCGTTTCGAGCGTCAGCCCGATCGCCGATTCGGCTTTGATCATTTTTTTTGCCAGGCCGTATAATCCAAAGGTCATGGCCAAAACAAGAGAGACCCACGGGATCGTACCGAAATGAATGCCTAGGATCAAGACCCCGATTCCTGCAAGCAGGAACGACATGATCTGTGCCCCGCTCAATTTTTCTTTTAAAACTATCACTCCCAATAGTACACTGACTAGCGGATTGATATAATATCCAAGGCTCGTGTCAAGGATCCGTCCTGAGTTAACGGCCCAGATGAACACTCCCCAATTAGCTGTAACGAGCAGTGAGGCCGTTAGTAACGCCGCAAAGAGTTTGGGATTTCCCAATATGTTTTTGACATAATCAAGAAACGCTTGTCGTTTTTTCATGAACATCAATAAAACCAGCATGAAGACGAAAGACCATAATACCCTCTGAGCCAAGATTTCTGTAGCTCCGACTCCCTGAAGGAACTTCCAGTAAATTGGCACGACTCCCCACATCATATAAGAAAGGGCTGCATAGATCGCCCCTTCTTTTTGTTCATCCACTTTCATAACCTGCCTTCTTTCCATTAATTCCTTTATCGAATTCCATCTAACTATTTTGCGTATCCATTTCTTTTTTGCAACTGTTATTTTTTATCATACATGATTCTGTCATCGATGACCGTCATGACCGCCTCAACTTTCAGGAGATCATCCGGCGCAACAGCAAAGACATCCAGATTAAACACGGTAAAATCTGCATCGTACCCTTTGATGATCTGACCGCGGCGTTTTTCCTGGCCGATAGCTGCAGCACTCCCTTTTGTATAAAGTGCGAAGGCATCATGAACGGAGAGCCTTTCATCCAAGCCATATACGGTACTGTCCTCACTGTTGATTTTCGTCCTTGTGACAGCAGCATGGATGCCCAAAATTGGATTTAATGGCTCTATAGGCGCATCTGACCCTCCCGCACAAATGATGCCCATATTCAAATAGGTTTTCCAGGCATAGGAGGAATCCAATAGATTGGCTGGAACCTTTTCTTCCACCCACGGAAAATCGGACGTGACGAAACCTGGTTGGATATCAAATATGACCTGCAGTTTTGCCGCCCGCTCCAGCAGCTCCGGCCGGACGATCTGCGCATGGATGAGCCGGTCCCTCTGTCCCTCTTTTGGGGGGATGGCTTCAATTGCATTCAAGACGTATTCAAAAGCGAGATCGCCAATGGCATGGACAGCAATCGGCATTCCGGCATCCCTTGCTTTTTTCACCCATTCCTGAAGCTCATGCTCAGTGAATATCGCGACACCGTTCGTATCCCTTTGATCTGCATAGGGTTCGCTTAACAGGGCTGTGCGTCCGCCTAAGGAGCCGTCGGTAAATATCTTCATGCTGTCGAACTTGATATATCGCGTACCTTCTTGATAGCTGCCGCCTGCTTTCAGCATTTCTTCGAACGCTTCGTGATGGACGAGTAAATTGGCGCGAAAGGCCATTTCCCTGTCCTCGATTACCGATTTAAACGCCTGATATGTCGGAAGGAAGCCATTATAGTAATGGAGGTCTTCAGTATGTCCGCCAGTCAAACCTAGCTTATATGCGTCTTCTATGGCCTCTATGAGTGCGTTTTCGATATACTCTTGGTCAATGCCAGGAAGGCTGTCTAAAATCAGGTTCTGCGCCTGGCTTTCTTTAAATAAACCATTTAACCGTCCTTCTGGATAGCGGCAGATCACCCCGCCTGACGGTTCTTTTATATCTTCTTTAATACCCGCTTCCAAAAGGGCGCAGGAATTGACCACCAAGGCATGGCGGCAGATCCTTTTCAATACGATGGGATGTTCTGTAGATATCGCGTCAAGCTCATCCCGTAAAATCAATTCAGGACTGGGCCATTCATTTTCATTCCACCCTTCGGCAACAATCCACTTTCCAGCAGGGGTCTTTGAGCACTTTTCCTTCAAGGCATTCATGATGGACTCCCTGCTATCCATCAAAGAGAGGTCTAGACGAAGCAGTCTTTCACCATGCCCGACCAAATGAAGGTGACTATCCACTAACCCTGGCAGCATCGTTTGTCCTTTTAAGTCGATTTCCCTGGAAATATTGCCGGCATATTTACGTTCTAAATAGTCAATGCTGCCGGTATCAACAATTACCCCCTTTTCAGTGAAAAGTGCATCCACTTGATCTTTTTCTTTAATCATCGTATAAATCGCCCCATTGAACCATAACGTTCCCATCCCGCTCTACACTCCTTATTAAATGATTCTTTCCCTTCAGATATGCAGTAAGTGTACCATCTCAATTCACGGATTCCCATATTTATGATTATACAAGCCTCTGTTAATAAAAAAACGTCAGCCGGGGGCTGACGGAAATGCTTTCGTTAATTATTAAGTAGTGCTTCTTCCCTTTTCCGTAAATCCACCCGTTTGATTTTACCCGATGTCGTTTTGGGAAGCTCATCTAAAAATTCGATTTTCCTTGGATATTTATATGGAGCAGTCAATTCTTTTACGTGCGATTGAAGCGTTTTGATCAAATCTTGGCTGTCCGGATCGATATCATCCATCAAGACGACATACGCCTTGACCACATTTCCCCTTATTTCATCAGGACTTGCTATAACGGCACACTCTTTCACATATGGATGCTTAACGAGTGCATCTTCCACTTCAAACGGTCCAATGGTATATCCCGAACTGATGATGATATCATCAGTTCGACCCTCAAACCAGAAATAACCATCTTCATCCATTTTCGCCTGATCGCCGGTGATATAATAGTCCCCACGGAATTGCTTCGATGTCCGCTCGGGATCTTTAAAATATTCTTTAAAAAGAGCAGGTGTATCGATATGTACGGCAATATCCCCGACTATACCAGGAGAACAGGGTTTACCGGAATCATCAATGATTTCCACATGGTTGCCCGGAGTCGGTTTGCCCATGGAGCCCAATTTAATATCCATGCCTTTTGTTACACCTACCAAAAGGGTATTTTCGGTTTGTCCATATCCATCTCGCACTTCAATATGGAAATGGTTTTTAAAGACCTCGAACACTTTTTGATTTAAAGGCTCTCCCGCTGATACTGCACTATGAAGATGGGATAAATCATAGTCATCAAGGTTATCCACCTTTGCCATCAACCGATACTCGGTTGGTGTGCAGCATAACGCATTCACTTTGTATCCCTGAAGCAGCTGAAGATATTTTTTCGCCTCGAACTTCCCATGATAGGCAAGACCTGTTGCACCCGTTCCCAATACAGCCAGGAAAGGACTCCAGATCCACTTTTGCCACCCTGGGCCTGCCGTTGCCCAAACCACATCCCCTTCGCTGATGCCCAGCCAGTTTGCAGCAGACGTTTTTAAATGGGCATAAGCCCATCCATGTGTATGGACAACCCCTTTTGGATTACCTGTCGTTCCGGAAGTATACGATAAGAACGCCATATCCTCACTCTTCGTGTCGGCCATTGGCAGCTGATCGGATTCATCATCGGCAAGCTCATTCAAATCCAGCCAATTTTCCATTCGTTTTCCGATTGAAAACTTCAGAAGGCTTTCTGCTCCCTCTATTTCATTCAATTCATGAGTATATTCATGAAAACTGACGATTCCTTTAACATCACCGTGGTTGACTCGATACTGCAAGTCCTTCGCACGAAGCATTTCGGAACAAGGTATGACAATCATGCCAATTTTCAATGCGGCTAAATACACTTGATAGGCTTCCACCAAGCGAGGGATTATGATAAGGACCGTATCACCTTTACCGAGTCCTTTTTTCTTGAAGGCATTTCCGATTTTATTTGCACTATTTAATAAATTCTCATATGTAAGTTGTTTTTTGTCTCCGGTTTCGTTCTCCCAGAGGACGGCAACTTTTTCTGGATCTTTTGCAAAACGTTCCATTTCACTCACTAAGTTGTAATGTTCCGGAGCCAATAAGTCTTCACGCTTCATATTCTTCCCCTCCAATTATGAACTCTTAGTACCTACTCATTATACAAGATACTTCTCTAATATTTCTATTTATTTTTACAAATAATAAAGAGAGCGGGTGTTAGAACCCGCTCTCTGTAGCCATATTTATTAAATTATCTGTTGAATCCTCCGCCTAATTGTTGTTCAGCCATTTGAACAAGGCGTTTTGTGATTTCTCCACCAACTGAACCGTTAGCGCGAGATGTTGTGTCGGCACCAAGTTGTACGCCGAATTCTGTAGCGATTTCATATTTCATTTGTTGTAGAGCTTGTTCCACTCCAGGTACCAATAATTCGTTTGAGCTGTTGTTGTTTGCCATGAGTTTTTCACCTCCTTGTGATTATAGAGTGTGTTAAAACACATGGCTTCATTCGCACAATATCATTGGTAATTACAGGATATTAAAACAAGTCTTCCATCGCTTCTTCCCTATCGAATGTCTGACCCGGTTTAACCGTCAATATTTCTGTTTCGGAGACCGCTTTTTCAATCAATGATTCAAAGTCAACGAAGCTCTCATAGTAATTGACTTTTTCACGTTTCGGTTTCGTTTTTGGGCTTGCCGGCGTAAAGACCGTACAACAATCTTCGTACGGCAGATTGGATATCTCAAAAGTATCAAGCTCTCTTGCGATTTTGATGATTTCCGTTTTATCCATCGTAATCAGCGGACGCAGGATCGGTGTATTCGTCACCTCATTGATGGCAAACATGCTGCTCATCGTCTGGCTTGCAACCTGTCCAAGGCTTTC
Source organism: Peribacillus sp. P4_B1 (assembly GCF_056402395.1). Taxonomy (NCBI): domain Bacteria; kingdom Bacillati; phylum Bacillota; class Bacilli; order Caryophanales; family Bacillaceae; genus Peribacillus; species Peribacillus sp. P4_B1. The sequence continues at coordinate 85,664 of NZ_JBFUHM010000016.1, read as the reverse complement.
ACCGGTGATCAGTGCCATGGCTTCTTCCTTTTCACGGATTTGATCGGCGACCCGCATCATTAAACGTCGAGTTGTTGTCATTGAGTAGTTTTCCGGGATCTGTTTTTGAATCAATAATTGAATTTCAGTAAATGGAACGATATGCACTTTCATGCTTCCACTTATTTCAGCAAGCTTGCCTGCCAGATCAATGACCTTTTGACGTGAACGCTCACTTGTGAAAGGCGGGCTGTAAAAATGAATCGCTTCTACGTCCAATCCGCGTTTCATCGAAAGGAATCCTGCAACAGGGCTATCAATCCCGCCTGAAAGCATCAGCATTGCCTTTCCGCTTGAACCGAATGGAAGACCGCCTGCCCCCTGGATGATTTCACCCGTCAAATAAACGGCTTCGCGTCTCACTTCTACCAGCAGGTTCAAATCAGGGTTCTTTACATCCACTTTTAAATTTTCTGTATTCCGAAGCAAATGCCCGCCGAGTGCCCTGTTAATTTCATCGGTATTATATGGGAAATCCTTATCTGCGCGTTTTGTCGTGATTTTGAATGTATTTACCTCCTCAAGAGTATGATTAAGGTAATACAACGCTGCCGTTTTCATGATTTCTAAGTCGCGTTCAATTTTTATCGCAGGGCTTAAAGACTGGATCCCAAAAATGCCTTTCAATCGGTCAATGACAGGCTTATGGTCCACACCGTTCAGGAGAACGTACATCCGCTCCCTGTTGGCTGTTAGCACTACTCCTTCAATATCCTTTAAACTCCAGCGGATATGCGCCTTCATTTTGTCTACAAAGCCTTTACGGTTTCTTTTTTTCGTGGAGATTTCTCCATAACGGATAATTATATGATCAAATTTCATTTTGCAACCCTCATTATTTTTTCTAAATTAGCGACTATTTTCTGTATCGCCGCCAGAACTTGCTTCGCTTCTTCCATCTCATTGCCATAGGTAGTACTGATTCGGATCACACTTTCGGAACGGGCTTGGTTATGGAACATCGCATCCACCGTTTTGCTTACCGTCCTTTTTTTCGAAGAACAGGCACTAGTCGTCGAAACATATATCCCTTCCGATTCAAGCGCATGCAGCAATACCTCTGATTTGAGTCCCGGTACGGAAAAATTCACAATATGGGGTGCACCTTTTTCAGGACTGTTAATCAACACCCCGTCCAGTTCCTTCAAACCTTTATATAAATAATTTTTGATTTGCTGCAGCTTATCATGACACAGCAATTGATTGCTCATACTAATACGAAAAGCCTTCGAAAGGGCGACGATTCCCGCAACATTTTCGGTGCCGCTCCTGATTTTCGTTTCTTGATTGCCACCGTGGAATAGCGGATCGATCCGAACGCCTTCACGAACATAAAGGATGCCCGTCCCCTTCAAGCCGTGCACCTTGTGTCCGGAAATTGTACATAAATCTACATTTGCATCACGTATTGATAAAGAAACTTTGCCTGCCCCCTGCACATTATCGACATGAAAGAGCACGTGTGGGTATTGCTTTAACAATTTTCCCATTTCAGCAATCGGCTGGATAGAGCCAACTTCATTATTGACATGCATGACGGATACTAAAATGGTATCTTCCCTCAATGCATGCTTAAGATCGTTTATATCAATTTGCCCAAATTCGTTAACGGGAAGATATGTGATCTCATAACCCATTTTCGTCAATGCTTGGCATGCGTCTTCTACAGAAGGATGTTCGATTGCCGTCGTGATTATGTGTTTTCCCCGATTTCTCTGAGAGAGGGCGGCTCCTTTAATGGCAAGATTATTCCCTTCCGTCCCCCCGGAAGTGAAATATATTTCCGAGCTCTTCACCTTTAATAAATCAGCGATTTGCTTTCTTGCAGCAGAAAGTAATTTTTCGGATTGCACCCCAAGTCCATGCAGCGAAGAGGGGTTTCCAAAATAGTCCGAAGAAACCTTCATGAATGATTCGATTACTTCAGGATATGGTTTTGTTGTTGCACTATTGTCAAAATAAATCATGGGTTCACCTTCCATGTTTTTGTATCTATGTTGGTCACTCTTCTAAATGCCGTTTCAAGTGTAGCTGTTGCGACTTCTAATATTAACATAATTGGATTTGAAAGAGAATGTAAAACACTGGTCCATGAACGAAAGGAGACATGCTTTCTTTGAATTCCCGCAGAATGATTTCACTTCCAACCCTATCGATCCCATTTTTCAATTTTGGCAGAAAACTAATTCAGGATCCGATAAAAGAAAAAACCCGCCATGGCGGGTTTTCAGGAAAGAACTTCTTCTATGTTCGCTCCAATTTTTCGCAAACTGCCTGGGTCGACCTTTTCAATGGCCGTGGCTGCCGTTTCCAATGCAGCTTGATATTCATAGCTTCGGAATTTCGCTTCCGCTTCCCTGAGACTATCGGCAACTGTATCGTGACTGCTGCGATAACGGTTTCCGAATTGAATCACTTTTTCGGCCAAATACATATGTTCAATCAATTCATCAGCTTTTTCGTGGACCGCACTCACCTGTTGGACAGCTTTTTCCAAATAAATATAAACAGCGGCCATGTCAAGCGGCTTTTCTTCAAGTTTACCCTGAACGTCATCCATGCTTTCTTTGGCATCCTGAAGCACCGCTTTATACTCTTCAGGAAGACCTGGAATATTGCTTTTTGCAATTAAACGGCCAGTATCGACCATTTTGCGTTTCAATTCGGCCAGTGAATCCCTGGCATCCATTTCATCTTTTCGTAAAGCCTGTAATTTAATGGTGAATTCTTTTTGATTTTCCTGTAATTCTTTCAGCTGTACTGCCAGCCCCTGCATCTCTTCGCTGATAAGCGAGCTTGCCATCACATTATCCTCCATCTTCAAGACGAGCAATTGATGGCGTTTCGAAATCTGGGCAATCTGCTTTTCCATCTTCCGTTGTGCATCCAGCTCATTTTCCGTTAGATGATACGTGTGTTGAACATGTATGGTTTCAACTTTAAGTTTATCGTTCTCATATTCAAGGTCACTTATCGTTTTCCTGAGGACTTCATCATTTTTCAAGACATACTGTTTTGAAAGCACTTCTTTCTCCAAAAGGTCATAAAGCACCTCAATGCTTTCGTGCATATCTTTAATGCCTTTATCCACAGCTTCCGTTTCGGCATTTTCCAATTGTGCTTTATAAAGATTCAGTTCTTCCTCAAGCCTTGATATTTCCTGCTCGAATTGGATATGACTCAACAGATAACCCTGTCCCGACATCTCCTCATAGCCATCCTTCAATTCATGAAGCTGGGAGCGCAGCTCGGATTGACTATCAACCAATAATTTTGGGAGCAACTCCATTTTAACGGCCAAGATCGCCAATTTCTCCTTAATGGAAAGAACGAGCTCCCTCGCATTCAAATAATTCCCGTTAACAGTCTCTTCTTCATACCTCTGAAGGATCTGCAATACTTCATCCAAGGAATTTTCCAGCTTATCAGCCGCTTTCCCGTAATTATGCCTGTGTGCAAGCAAGGATTTCTTCAATTGACGGTAGGATTCTTTAATATCCTCAATTTCCAATCGGTTCTTTTCCTCACTGCCTACGAGTTCATTCAATTCGTATAGGATCTTTTTGATCATTTCCTCGATTTCATTCAGCTTGACTGTAATTTTGCGCTGTACCTCTTTTGACCGGCTGAAACGGTATTTATCGATGGACTCCTCTGCATCGAATAAAAGCTCTTCGACTTCGGGCATATGGTCCGTAATGATAGCGTCCCATTCAATGCGCCAGTTTTCGAACATTTCCTCTGTTTCACCTGTCATGTTCAATTGTTTGACCTTAGAAAGTTCTTCTAGCACGGGGCGGTGCATGATGCTTGTTTTCCAGGATTCCAGTCGATCGATCTCTTTAAAATATCTCTTTTTGAAAAAATAACCCCAAATGATGAAAATCAAAATTAATACAATTACCCCAAGTATGTACTCCATGGTAAGCCCCCTGTTCTAATCCCTACAGTCTTGCTCGTTTATATATCAATTTTAAAAATGTTAAATTTAATGCTTTTATGATACCATGTTAGCAATAATTTTTGATGAGAAAAATGATTTTTTTGTAGAAAATTGCTACAAATACCTGTTTTTTGGGAGGGAAGGACTATGAAAGCTGACGGTCATGTACATACTCCGTTTTGCCCTCACGGCTCTACGGATAAATTCGATGAATATATTACGCGGGGAATCGAGCTAGGATTAAAGGAAATCACATTTACGGAACATGCTCCATTGCCACAAGATTTTCAAGATCCTACGCCTGAAAAAGACAGCGGCATGGACGCTGCCCTGCTCCTGGATTACTTTCAGGAGCTCCGCGTACTGAAAGAACGCTATAAAGACAAAATCCTGATCAAAAGAGGTCTAGAGGTTGACTTCATAGAGGGTCATGAAAAAGAAACAAAAGAATTCCTCGACGAAATCGGAGAATTCCTTGATGACAGTATACTTTCCGTCCACTTCATCAAGCATCAAAGCAATTGGCATTGCATCGATTTCAGTGAAAATGGGTTTGGTCAGATTGCCAATGAACTAGGTTCAGTCGAATCGGTGTATGCCAAATATTACGATACTCTGGAAAAATCGATAAAAGCTGATTTAGGCATTTATAAACCTAAGCGGATCGGGCATATTACGCTTGTCCATAAATTCCAGCATCGATATCCGCCAGCATTAAGTTTTGACGAGCGCGTTTACAAGGTGCTGGATTTGATCAAGGAACAAAAGTATGAACTTGATTATAATGGAGCCGGCCTTGTAAAGCCGCTATGCGGTGAGCCTTATCCTCCAGAAAGGTTTGCAAAGCGTGCTTTCGATCTCGGCATTCCGCTTATTTATGGTTCAGATGCCCATCAGGCTAAAGATTTGGGTCAGGGCCATCAGGCGCTGATTGCAGAGTTTAATGGGTAACTCATGTATACACTTCAGGCCGGCCCGCTAACAGTGGCTGTAGGTCTTCGGCAATGAAAAGGGTATCTTGCAGAAAACGTCCGACTTCATTGGCATAAATATTCGTGTAATAGGCTTCCTGCGGGAACACATGAAGCACATCCATCGCATAATGGGTATGAAGGACAGGAGCCGTTAGCAGGCCCTTCAACTGGAGCATATACATGGGAATGGAGACCTGCTGGAAACTCCTGCTCTTAATCCCTTGTTCCAAAACATATTGAAAATAAGACTTTTCCTTTGTAAAATAAGTCGAATGAATTTCCCGGTTTAAATTGGAATCTAGTGAAGATTCCCCATATATGAACCGTGCAGCCAGGAAGTTTTCCCTCTGGAAATCGAGAATATCCATTACTAGATTCATCAAGCAATGCTGGGGGCCTTTAAGGTCCAGCAGTGTCATGTTCTTATCAAGGACCAGGATATACTCTTCTAAATAGGAAGTGAAACAGAATTCCAGCAATCCCTGCTTATTCTTAAAATAGTAGGCAATATTTGCAGCGTTCACTTTCGCTTTGTTCGCAATATCCCGTATGGATGTGGCATGATAGCCTTTTAAATGAAATAAATGCAGTGCAGCTTCCACAATGGCTTGTTTCGTTGGCGTCTGGCGATTCATTTAGGCAATCCCTCGCTTTCTTTGAGACAAGTCTTATGGACTATTTCTGCACGGAAGAGCCTGAATCCTTTAGTAAGTTCTCGACAATTTCCCAACAATAAAGCAACATATTAGAAAGTGCTGTAATAATATGCGGAAGACAGGTGAACGCTTTTGTTTAATGTCGAAATGTATCAAGGAAAAAAAGAAAAAAACTATGAACTTGTCCAGAAACAACTTTTTGCCTTAATCGAGGATGAAACGAACTGGATAGCCAATTTAAGCAATGCGGCAGCTCTGCTCAATCAGTTTCTTGATGAGATTAACTGGGTCGGCTTTTATTTATACGAAGAAGGCCAATTAATACTGGGACCCTTCCAGGGACTTCCAGCCTGTGTTCGCATCCCAATGGGTAAAGGCGTATGCGGGACATCGGCGGCAACTGAAAAAACCCTGCGCATCGAGGATGTCCATCAATTCCCTGGACATATCGCCTGCGACGCAGCATCGCGATCTGAAATTGTCATACCGCTCATGAAGGATGGCAAATTGTTCGGGGTCCTCGATATCGACAGCCCGGTCACGGACCGATTTGACGAAATCGATCAGCAGGGACTGGAGAAGTTCGCAGAAATCCTTTCCAAGCAATTATAAAGTTAAAGGGAGCGGCAATCCTTGCCTGCTCCCCTCTCCATTACAGGATCCCATGTACTTGCATCCGGTCCTTCCCTTAATTCCTCCCAATATAAAACGCCTGGCCCTTAACCTCTATCACACTATTCGATTGACCTTCTGCCCAATGGGAAACACCGATAACTGCCCATTTTTTAGTTATTTTTACGATTCGCAAAAAACGATGCAAAAGAACTAGGTGGGAACGATACCTATAAGGGCTCCCAAGGAATGCCGGGAAACCAACCATGAAGCATACAAAAATAGTGTTATTTAAATGTATTGTATCTTCCCGCTGCGATTCTCTCCCCTTATTTAATCGCAACTATCCTTGACTCATTGAGCAGAATATTATACAATACTCCTTGTGTAAAATATTGCAGCCTATGTGACAGCCTTTATGTTCTCATTTTGTTCCTCAATACAGAGGTGTATCTCGTAACTCTCTGCTGCTAGGGCGAAGGTACATGAAAACAAAATGGTCATGATCGTACATTCACACGGTTTTTATTTTACCAAAATAAAAACATTTAAAGGAGGAGTCATCCTATGGCTCGTTATACTGGCCCAAGCTGGAAACTATCCCGTCGTTTAGGAATTTCCCTAACAGGTACTGGTAAAGAATTAGAAAAACGCCCTTATGCTCCAGGACAACATGGTCCTAACCAACGCAGAAAAATTTCTGAATACGGAATGCAACTGCAAGAGAAACAAAAACTTCGTCACATGTACGGAATCACTGAACGTCAATTCCGTTCAATGTTCGACCGCGCTGGCAAACTTAAAGGTGTACATGGTGAAAACTTCATGGTTCTTCTTGAATCACGTCTTGACAACCTAGTTTACCGTCTTGGTTTAGCTCGTACACGTCGTCAAGCACGTCAACTTGTTAACCACGGTCACATCACTGTAGACGGAAGCCGCGTAGACATTCCATCTTACAAAGTGACTCTTGGACAAACAATCTCAGTTCGTGAAAAATCACGCAACTTCTCAATCATCAAAGAATCAGTTGAAGCAACTAACTTCGTACCTGATTTCCTTACTTTCGATGCTGAGAAATTAGAAGGTACTTTCACTCGTTTACCAGAACGTTCTGAATTGCCTGCTGAAATTAACGAAGCTCTTATCGTTGAGTTCTACTCTCGTTAATAACTTCAAAACCCCCATCCTTGGATGGGGGTTTTTTTGGCACTACACGCTTCAAAATAAGGCCCGACTGTAATTCAGCCGGGCCTTGAATAATCATTTCACTAATGTATATTTCTTCTTACCGCGTCGAACGAGGATGAACTCCCCTTCAATCTTGGCAGCTTCCGTCACTACATATTGCAGATCAGTCACTTTCTCCCCATTTATGGAGATTGCCCCATTCTGAATATCTTCACGGGCTTGACGCTTTGAAGGCGAAATTTTCGCTTCAACGATTAAATCGACCAAGCCGATATCTTCCTTGCTTTCACGTTCGAAGCTAGGGACATCTTTAAAGCCCAATTTGATTTCCGCTGCACTTAAATTCTTCACCTCACCGCTGAATAGGGCCGCAGAGATTTTGATTGCTTGATCAAGAGCTTCCTGACCATGAATCAAACGGGTCATTTCTTCCCCTAAGGCTTTTTGCGCTTTACGCAAATGCGGTTCGGACTGTACGGACTGCTCTAACTCTTCAATTACTTCACGTGATAGGAATGTAAAGAATTTCAAGTATTTCACGACATCAGCATCCGCTGTATTGATCCAGAATTGGTAAAATTCATACGGAGTCGTCTTTTCCGGGTCAAGCCAAATCGCCCCGCCTTCCGTTTTACCAAATTTCGTTCCGTCCGCTTTCGTCACAAGCGGAATCGTCATGCCGAACGCTTTTGCTTCCTCGTCATGCGATTTACGAATCATTTCAAGACCGGTCGTAATATTGCCCCACTGATCACTTCCGCCAATTTGCAACTTACAGTCATGATTATCGTATAAATGGCTAAAGTCGATCCCTTGTAAAATTGTATACGCGAATTCCGTAAAAGAAATCCCTGTTTCCAAACGGGAAGCAACCGTGTCTTTTGCCAACATGTAGTTAATGCCGATGTATTTCCCGTAATCACGCAAGAACGTAACCATGTCGATTTTACCTATCCAGTCATAGTTATTGACCATGACAGCACCATTTTCACCGTCGAATTCAAAAATGTGGGATAGCTGTCCTTTTAGGCAGTCGGCATTATAGAGCACTTTTTCCAGCGTTTGCAGCTGGCGTTCCTCTTTTTTACCGCTTGGATCACCGATAAGTCCAGTCGCTCCTCCTACAAGCACAAGGGGACGATGACCGTGCTGCTGGAAACGGCGCATTGTCAAGAATGGCAGTAGATGTCCGATGTGCATACTATCCGCGGTTGGATCTACACCACAGTATAAAGAAATTTTCTCTTTTTCTAAAAGGTCCTTAAAACCCTCTTCATCCGTTTGTTGATAAATAATCCCTCTCCACTCGAGTTCCTTTAGCAATTCCATTTTACAATTCCTCCTTCAATCCGAAAAAATCCCGCAAAAAGCATACAAAAACGCCCCTTCATATAATATGAAGGGACGAATAAATTCGCGGTACCACCCAACTTGAGGACATAATGCGCCCTCCGCTCGAGACGAATAACGGTCGTCAACCGTTTCCTGCTACTAATCATTTCACAGTAAATGCTCCAGGAAGTAATTCATCTCACCATGTGTACCGATTTCCACTGACCACCGGCTCTCTAAAACAGGGATAGTTTGACTACTGGGTCCTATCATCGCGCTTTTTTAATAAATTTTATTATTAATAAATTTTTATCATACATAAGATTCATTGTCAACATCACCCTTACAGATTCTAGAAAAATATGAAAGTTCGCCTTTCCTTTCCGTGTTATATGCTATAATATATGTGATTTCAGGGGGTATGATACGATGAATAATAATCAAAAAGATAGATTTCAAACAGCATGGAAACAGATAACCCGTTTTTTAAAAAATGAAAAAACACAAAAAAATGCAAGGGTTACATACCAAGTCATTTGGAACCTAACGTTGATCCTCATTATTGTTGGGGTTCTAGGATTCTCATTCGCCGGCGGCGTTGGAGCTGGCTATTTTGCTGCCCTCGTCAAAGATGAGCCGGTACGCTCAAAGGAAGATTTAAAAAAAGACATCTACAATTACGAAGAGACCTCTGAGGTATACTTTGCTGATGACGTATACTTAGGCAAGCTTAAGAGTGACCTTGAGCGTGAAGAAGTGTCCATCGATAAAGTATCGGAGTATCTTAAAAATGCAGTCATCGCTACAGAAGATGAGTATTTTTATGAACATGACGGGGTTGTCCCGAAAGCTATCCTGCGTGCCATTTACCAGGAGTTTACGAATGCATCCGTCCAATCGGGAGGAAGCACTTTAACACAGCAGCTCATTAAAAACCAAATCCTGACCAACGAAGTATCATTTGATCGGAAAGCAAAAGAAATCCTGCTTGCACTCCGGGTCGAAAAATTCTTTGAAAAAGAAGAGATTTTGGAAACATACTTAAATGTCTCCACTCTGGGGCGAAATTCTTCCGGTCGGAACATCGCTGGTGTCGAGTCCGCCGCTGAAGGTATTTTCGGCGTGGAGGCCAAAGATCTGACACTGCCCCAATCTGCCTTTATTGCTGGATTGCCGCAAAGTCCTTTCGGTTATACACCGTATACCCAGCAAGGAAAACTGAAAGAAAATCAAGAACCCGGCATCAACCGGATGAAAACCGTTTTAAAACGGATGTATAGTAATGGATACATAACAAAAGAAGAGTATGATAAAGCAAGCGCATACGACATAACAAAAGACTTTATCGGTAAAAAGGCGTTGCCATCGGAGAAATATCCTTGGCTCACCCAGGAAATTGAAAAACGCTCCATCGAAATCCTTTCTGTCAGTCTGGCAAAAGAAGATGGATATGAAGAGAAAGATTTAAAGGATGAAGATTTAAAAAAACAATATGTAGCACTTGCCGATCGCAAGCTGCGTCAAAACGGCTATCAGATCTATACGACGGTCAATAAAAAGATATATGATAAAATGCAGGAAGTTACGAAAAACTATCCGAATTTCGGATACGATAAAGCGGGCGAGCCCGTTGAAGCCGGGGCTATTCTAATCGAAAATAAAACAGGAAAAATCATCAGTTTCGTAGGTGGCCGTGATTTCAAGCGGAAACAGACGAACCATGCAACCGCATCACATCGATCAAATGGATCAACGATGAAGCCTTTGCTCATATATGGTCCAGGCATCGAGCTGGGCAAAATCTCACCTGGCAGCGTATCGGCCAACGTGCCCATTTCCATTCCGGCAGGCAGCCAAGCGTGGAGCCCAGGAAACTATGGCGGCGGCAGCTATACGGGAGTATCGACTGCCCGCGAGGCCTTAAAGAATTCCTATAATATTCCGGCAGCGCTCTTTTACAAGAAAATAATCAACCTGAGCCCAGCTTCCTATTTAGAGAAAATGGGATTCTCCACCGTGACGAAAGGGGATTACTCCCATCTTTCCATGTCATTAGGTGCCATGGACAAAGGTGTAACCGTTGAAGAAAACGTCAATGCGTTTGGCACATTTGCCAATTCAGGGGAATTCATCGATGCTTATATGATCGATAAAATCGTTTCGAAAGATGGCAAGGTCATCTATCAGCATAAAGTGAAACCAGTGGATGTTTTCTCACCACAAGCCGCTTACCTGACGCTTGATATGATGCGCGATGTCGTAAACAGCGGGACGGCCGCTTCGGTCAGGAACCGACTTGCTTTCTCAAGCGATTGGGCAGGTAAGACCGGAACTTCCCAAAACTACTGGGACGCATGGTTCGTCGCCACCAACCCGAATGTATCATTCGGTACTTGGCTGGGTTATGATACACCGAAATCCTTGCAAGGGACCTACAATGGTCTTGAATATAATAAACGGAATATATATTATTGGGCAGATCTGATCAATGCCGCATATAAAGTCGACCCGAAACTCGTCGACCCCGATAAGCGGTTTGAAATGCCTGGCGGAATTGTCAGCCGTTCCTTCTGTGCCGTTTCAGGACTGCTGCCTTCAAGTGCATGCCAAAAGGCAGGGCTTGTAAAATCAGATTTATTCATCGCCAAATATGCTCCATCCAAGGCGGATGATAGTTTCATAGATGGACAATATGTATCAGTCGGCAGCAAACGCTACGCAGCCCTTCCGCAAACGCCTGGCGAATTCACGAGCGGCGGGTTCATGCTCAATCCAGATTCGTTCGCAGATATCGGATTGCAATATGTGATTGACCCGGGATCCGTTATTCCCGGAGGCGAAAAATCAGGAAATGTCGTCGGGGCGAAAGCGAAATTGAATGATAATGGCAAAGTACCCGATCCCCTATCCATAACGATCAGTAACGATAAGATTACATGGGGCCTGCATCATGAAGGAGATGTCGTCGGTTATCGTGTCTATAAAGACGGCAAAAAAGTGGCGAGCATCAATGCTGGTGAGAGTCTTGTTTACAAAGTCGGCTCAGGCGGTTCCTATTATGTAACGGCCGTAGACATAGTCGGTAAAGAATCAGCCCCTTCTCAGCGTGTTGAAAGCGGCGCTAAAAAGACAGGTTCAAAAGAAGATTCGACTAAAAATAAAGATGATCGCGGAAATGATAAAATAACTCAAGAAGTTAAAAAACCAGACTCAAAAGAAGAGAACGGTAAACCAGATAAAGAAAAAGAAAAAGAAAAAGACACAAATAAAGATAAAGATAAAGATATAGATATAGATAAAGAGCAAAATCAAGACAAAGATCAAGACAAAGGGAATATAGACAAAGAAGATACAGAGACCGACAAAGATAAAGATACAGTCAATGATAAAGATACAGTCAATGATAAAGATAAAGACACAGATAAAGCTGAAGAAGAGGAAGAATGACACTCTTTTTGAAGTGAAACAGGCTGTCGGGGATTTCCCGACAGCCTGTTTCATTATAATCTCCCACACTGATTCGACTAATGTTCCCGAACTCAAAAAAAAGGCATCCATGCAATTGACCATGGATGCCTTTTAATTTTCATCTTAAATCAGGATGCCCAGCGTTTCAATCCTCCATCGATGATAAATCACCAGTTGGGAGATCCAGTTCCCAAGCTTTCAAGACACGGCGCATGATTTTCCCGCTTCTCGTTTTAGGAAGTTTATCCCTGAATTCAATTTCACGCGGCGCAGCATGTGCTGCGAGACCATTCTTTACGAATTGGCGAATTTCTTCAATCAGCTCATCGTTTGCATCGTATCCGTCACGGAGGGCTATAAATGCTTTGATAATTTCCCCCCGAACTGGATCGGGCTTACCGATGACCCCCGCTTCAGCTACGGCTGGGTGCTCGACCAACTTGCTTTCCACTTCGAAAGGTCCGACTCTTTCCCCTGCCGTCATGATGACATCATCAACCCGGCCTTGGAACCAGAAATAACCATCTTCATCCATATAAGCGGAATCACCGGAAACATACCAATCACCTGGCATAAAGTAAGATTCATATTTTGATTCATTATTCCAGACAGTCTTCATCATCGAAGGCCATCCTTTCTTGATGGCCAGGTTCCCCATTCTGTGCGGTGGAAGCTCGATGCCTTGATCATCCACTATTGCCGCTTTTACACCAGGAATCGGTTTACCCATCGAACCCGGTTTGATTTCCATGCAAGGATAATTGCATATGACCTGAGCCCCGGTCTCCGTCATCCACCATGTATCATGGATACGGTGATTGAATACCTTCATTCCCCAGCGCACCACTTCCGGATTCAACGGTTCGCCGACACTTAAAACATGGCGGAGAGAACCCAAATCGAACCGTTTAACGATTTCATCACCTGCACCCATCAGCATCCTAAAGGCTGTCGGAGCACTATACCAAACCGTGACACCAAAGTCTTCCAAGGTTTTATACCAGGATTCAGGCTTGAATCGCCCACCTACAATGACATTGGAGGTTCCTGTCAGCCAAGGTCCAAAGATACCGTAAGACGTCCCTGTCACCCATCCAGGATCCGCTGTGCACCAATACACGTCCTCTTCCTGCAAATCAAGGACCCACCTTGCCGTTTGATAATGCTGGATCATCGCATTATGAACGTGAAGCACCCCTTTTGGCTTCCCTGTGGAACCTGAGGTATAGTGAAGAATCAGGCCGTCATTCCGATCTACCCATTCGATTTCGAATTTTTTGTCCGCTTCTTTTAACTTTTTATTGAAGTGATGATACTTTCCTTCTTCTTTTATATTTTCCCCCACTAGGAAAATATGTTTTAAATGGGGTAATTCATCTACTGGGACGCGCGGCAAAAGCTCAGGGGTCGTCACTATCACGCTTGCCTCACTATCTTCAAGGCGATCCCTTACCGCGCCTTCCATGAAGGCTTCGAACAACGGCCCTACGACCGCCCCCGTTTTAATCGCACCCAACAATGCAAAATAAAGCTCCGGGGAGCGTGGCATGAAGATGAAAACGCGATCGCCTTTTTCCACATTGGCAATGTTCTTGAACACATTGGCCGCTTGGTTCGTATAATCTTTCATTTCCTTGAAAGTATACTTTTCATTTCTTTTATCGTCTTTGTAATAAAGGGCTACTTTGTTCTTTTTATATGTTTCAACATGGCGGTCAATGGCTTCATATGCAAGATTCACTTTACCTGTTTCAGACCAGGAAAATTCCTTTTCCGTCTCGGACCAGTCAAATTTCTTGTATTTTTCATCGTAATTCTTTAAATTAAAATTACCTTCCACTACTGGCAACGCTTTCACATTCATATGGCAAACTCCCCCTCTATTCGGCTCTATATTTTCATTATAGTACAAAAACACAATTATCTCAATTTTTAAAATATTCAACTCTTCCATATTAGGGAAAATCACTTATAGTTATTATGAGTTCATATCGATAGCGGATATATGGGAAGCACTGTAACAAAAGATTCATATAAGCCTTGAACTTTCTGCATTATGCCACTTTTTTTATGTATAATTTATGTAAGCTTTCCATTCGGCCAGTTTTAAAAGCAATGCTCCATATGCTTGAATGCGAGAGTTATAAGATTACTATTTTACAAGGGTGGTGAAAGAATGGAATATAATAAGACCTTTTATACTAAGGAACTGCAGACATTAAGCGGGACGCTCATCATCGAGGGGCCGTTAAACGGGGAAAAAATGTCCGCTTATGAGTTTCACGAAGACTTGGTCGCCTTCCGCCCGCCTGCTTTGCAGCATAAAGCTTTAATAGAGATTGCTGACTTGCCTGAAGGCAGGATCTTTATCGCCCGTGAAAAGGAAACCATCGTTGGTTATGTAACTTATTTATATCCCGATCCCTTGGAACGCTGGTCGGAAATCAAGATGGAGGACCTGATAGAGCTTGGTGCAATCGAGGTCATCCCTAAATACCGGGGTGCCTCCGTCGGGAAGAACTTAATCAGCCTTTCCATGGAAGACGATTCGGTCGAAGACTTCATCATCATCACCACTGAATACTATTGGCATTGGGACTTGAAAGGGACAGGGCTGAATATTTGGGACTATCGCAAGGTCATGGAAAAAATGATGAGTGCCGGTGACTTGGTCTACTTTGCAACGGATGATCCTGAAATCAGTTCCCACCCGGCCAACTGCCTGATGGCCCGCATTGGCAAAAGAGTGCCGCCGGAATCCATCCAGAAATTCGACCAATTGCGTTTTATGAATCGGTTCATGTATTAAAGAGGCGTATAAGAGGAGGAAGGAATATGATTGTTGAAAAAATAATGAATGAGGATATTATCACTCTCACTCCAACGGATACAATCCATAGCGCTGTCTTAATCATTAAGGAGAAACGAATTCGCCATATACCCATTGTCGATGACAGCTTTCAACTTGTCGGATTAGTCAGCGACCGTGATATACGGGATGCTGCCCCTTCTATATTCCGCACCGCAGAAAACGAAAATGATTTACAAAAAGCATTATCAACCATCATGAGAACGGATATAATCACAGGGCACCCGCTAGATTTCGTCGAAGAAATCGGGGCTGTTTTTTGCGATAACAATATCAGCTGCCTTCCAATCGTAAAAGAAAGGAAGTTAGTAGGCATCATAACCGGTTCTGATTTGCTTCATTCATACGTTGAGTTGACCGGAGTCAACCAGCCCGGTTCCCAAATCGAAATCAAAATCCCTGATAAGGCAGGTACCCTTCATGATATTGCCCGCATTTTCAAAAGGCGCAATTCCAATATCCTGAGCACTCTTGTTTATCCTGAAAAAGATGGGACCGATTATAAGATTCTTGTAATTCGAGTGCAGACGATGAATCCATTTATGGTGGTGGAGGATTTGAAGAAAGAAGGCTATACCGTTTTATGGCCTAGTCTACCGGGGATTTCCCATGAATGATACATCCCTTTTTGTCTATTCGGATGAACTCCTTACCTATAAATTCAACGATGAACATCCATTCAATCAAAAACGGCTTAAACTCACGCTGGATTTGTTAAAAAAACACCATGCCATCAGTGATGATCAAATTATCAAGCCAAGAATGGCTACAGATGAAGAATTGGAATTGATCCATGATCAGCATTATGTAAACGCTGTCAGATTAGCAGGGCAGGGTAAGCTCCCCCCCGAAAAGGCCATGAATTACGGGCTTGGAACAGAAGATACCCCAATCTTCCCCAGGATGCATGAAGCAAGCGCCTTGCTTGTAGGCGGTACATTAACTGCGGTTGATGCCGTCATGACCGGTCAGTCCCTGCATGCACTTAATCTTGGAGGGGGCCTGCATCACGGTTTCCGAGGGAAAGCCTCGGGCTTCTGCATTTATAACGATAGTTCGGTCGCGATTAAATACCTGCAAAAAAAATATGGGGCACGTGTCTTATATGTCGATACTGATGCACATCATGGCGACGGAGTCCAATGGTCATTTTATGATGATCCGGATGTATGCACCCTATCCATTCATGAAACGGGACGCTACTTATTTCCCGGCACAGGCAATATTAACGAACGGGGTCAAGGAACAGGATACGGCTATTCATTCAACATCCCGGTTGATGCATTCACGGAAGATGGCTCCTGGCTCGAATGCTATACAGTTTCCTTTAAAGAGGTCATTGAATTTTTCAAACCGGATGTCATTTTAACGCAAAACGGAGCGGATTCCCATTATTACGATCCGCTCACCCATTTATCGGCCACCATGAAGATTTATAGAGAAATACCAAAGTTAGCCCACGAAATGGCTCATAAGTATTGCGAAGGACGGTGGATTGCAGTAGGGGGCGGAGGATATGATATATGGCGCGTCGTCCCGAGGGCTTGGTCGAGGGTCTGGCTTGAAATGACGGATAATGATATATCAGGTCCCTTATCAAAAGAATGGCTTGATTGCTGGCAGCCTGAGTCCCCAGTTTCGCTACCGAAAGAATGGGATGATATGGAGGATATATACGAACCCATTCCGAGGAAGCCTGAAATTACCGAGAAAAATGCCCTGACACTTGAAAAGGTTCTATATCCCATTCGGTCTTCCAAGCAAACATCGGCAAGCAAGGACAACAGTAAACCAAAAGATCGTTGAAAAACGATCTTTTTTTTAGGCTCTTTTCGTAAAGATTGTTGTTTTTAAAACGGAACTATTTAAGGTTGATTGGAGCGGAAGTGCGAGACTCCTGCGGGAGCAGCGGGACAGGTGAGAGACCCCACAGGCGTTTACGCCGAGGAGGCTCACCGCCCGCACCAAGGAAAGCGAGCATCTGGAGGGGGAATCAACCACAACTCACTACCTGGTAAATAGCAACAAAGTATGTGAAAACAGCCTTTTTTTAAGAAACAAAAGAGAGTGCCCCCAGGACACTCTCCAAACCAGCTTATTTCGTTGATTGACGATTTTCAATCCGATGTGGCAAGATCACTTTTTCATGACCTTCCTCCACTTCTTCTTTATTCATCAACTTTGTCAGAAGCCTCATCGCAACGGCACCAATATCATATAAAGGTTGAACGATCGTCGTGATTTGCGGTCGCACCATCAATGTCAATCTCGTGTTGTCGAAGCTGATCACTTCAAAGTCTTCCGGTACATTATACCCTTTGTCCTGTGCCGCATGGACAATTCCAAGCGCCATTTCATCAGCGCTGGCGATGAATGCCGTCGGTTTCTCTTCAGCTTCCAGTGACTTTTCAAAAGATTCGATTCCTGAATCATATGTATAATCGCCTTCAACAATATAGCTTTCATCGAAAGTAAGCCCAGCTTCTTTCAACCCTCGTTTATAACCAGTCAATTTCTTTTCATCAATCAGCGCGGAAGGATTTCCGCTTACAAAAGCGATATGCTTGTGGCCTTTTTTAGCAAAGAAGGTCACTGCGTCGAATGCCGCCGCCTCATAATCAATATTAACCGATGGAACTTGCCCGCTTTCATCCACCGAACCTGCCAGAACGATTGGAACGGGTGAATTCTTAAACTCTTTGACATGCTCATCAGAAATGTTACCGCCCATGAATACGATACCATCCACTTGTTTTCCAAGCATCGTATTCAACAAATGGAATTCCTTATCTATATTCTCATCGGAACTGCTTAGAATGATATTGTATTTATACATGGTGGCTATATCTTCTATGCCTCGTGCCAATTCGGCAAAAAAGATGCTCGAGATATCCGGAATTATGACCCCGACTGTTGTCGTTTTCTTGCTGGCAAGACCCCTTGCCACTGCATTGGGACGGTACCCTAACTTCTCAATCACATCCGAAACTTTCTTCCTTGTTGCAGGTTTTACATTCGGATTCCCGTTTACTACACGGGAAACGGTGGCCATGGAAACATTCGCCTCACGCGCCACATCATAAATGGTTATATTATTCATTCATCCATTCCTCCATTTCTTTCATTTTTCCCATAAAAGACCCGAATTATTTCGGGAAAAATTCTTTTATGCGTTTTCCTCTATAAGGAAGATTATTTTAGGAACGATCTGCCTAACAAAAAATGCAGTCCTACTCTCTTCTCAGTCAAAGATTCAATACCCTTTTCAAGTATAAAATTCACATAGATATCACTTTATGTATGACTCAATCTTCCGAACAGTTCTCATTCATGTTATTTATCATACGATAGTCGAATCTTTCCTGCAATCCAATAGTGCCTATTTCGATGCTTTTTCTGCAAAAACAAGTATTTTACCATTAAAAATAGCCCTTGCCAAGGAGGTAAGGGCCGTAAGTAGATATTTTAAAGACTTTCCAGCTTATACAGTTACCCAATTCAAACGTTTAATTTCATCGTAGAATTCATCAAATTGTTTGAAGTCCATTTGCTGTGCAGAATCCGATAAAGCAACAGATGGGTCTGGATGCACTTCTGCCATTACACCGTCAGCACCGATTGCAAGCGCCGCTTTAGCCGTCGGAAGCAAGAGGTCGCGACGTCCAGTGGAATGCGTCACATCAACCATGACCGGTAAATGGGTTTCTTGTTTTAAAATCGGTACGGCAGAGATATCAAGTGTGTTTCTTGTTGCTTTTTCGTAAGTACGGATACCGCGTTCACAAAGGATTATGTTGCCATTGCCCTGCGACATGATATATTCCGCTGCATGAATGAACTCTTCAATCGTTGCAGCCAGTCCGCGTTTTAAAAGAACTGGTTTATTTACGGCACCAGCCGCTTTTAGCAAGTCGAAGTTTTGCATGTTGCGTGCTCCGATTTGGATGACATCAATATGATCGATCGCCGCTTCGATATCGTTAGCGCTCACGATTTCACTGATGACGGCCAAGCCGTATTCGTCAGCAACACGTTTAAGTATTTGTAAGCCCTCCAAACCAAGTCCTTGGAAGTCGTATGGAGATGTACGTGGCTTAAATGCACCTCCGCGCATCAATTTCAAACCTTTAGCTTTAATGACTTCCGCCACCGCAGCAGTTTGTTCATAAGATTCAACGGCACATGGTCCGAAAACGAAGCTCGGGATTCCATTACCGACCAATTCACCCTTAATGTCGATGATAGTGTCTTCAGCCTTTTGTTTTCTAGATACAAGAAGCGTTTTCTTCTGATCGTCTTTTTGAAGCTCCAAGCCCAATTTGAAGATTTCTTTGAAAATATGTTTAATCGAACCAAGATCAAGCGGTCCTTGATGATTAGCTTCGATAAGATCCAGCATTGTTCTTTCACGGACCGGATCGTAACGGTTTACACCTTGTTTTTCTTTAACGCGACCAATTTCCTGTACAAGTTCAGCACGTTGATTAATAAGATGTAATAACTGAAGGTTCACATCATCCAGTTGATTACGAAGTCCATCAAGCTCTTTGTTGCTCATTACAAATCCATCCCTTCGTTTTTTAAAATAGAAATCGGTTCAGCGGATTCAAACTAAAAAAATCCCATCCGGACCCTCGAACATCCACTCCGATTGTTTTATCAATGAAAATTTTAGAATATTTCATGTATGATTAAATCAATTATAAATGAAGTGTCCATAAATGTCACTAACTTTTTCTTTAATAATTAAACGCTTTTAAGCATTAAAGTTATAAATACTTAAAACTTGGTGCCGCTCATGCCAGAAAAACAATTACACAGAATATTGAAACACGATCCGTTGTAGGAATTATATTGGAAATAGAACAGGAAAGCTATCATTTAATTGATCATTTTTCACAAGAACATAGAAAAGTTTAAATCTTCCGCCACTTGTCCGAAGCCGAGAAATATTTAAAGAGTCTTTACGGAAGGGCCTCCATAGAAAAGGTTTCCCCAGGATTAACATCCTTAGGCCCGCCAATCAATGGAATAATAAAAGGCCGGACCCCTTACCAAAGGGATCCGGCCTTCCATTCATTCTGTAATGGCTTTGCTTAATGAATCATATGTAATCCGCCAATGAGATTCATTCCAGGCCGGTTTTCCACTTTTAAAAAGGATGGCCTGAGGTGATTGATGTTTGATATCAAATGTTTCTGCCACATAATTGGATAGTGGACGAGCTTCCTGAACGGCTAAATAGGCCGTTTTAAGTTGTTCGTTCTCTGAGATGTACTTTTCATATTGTTCATATGCTTCCGCACTGACCGGGCATGTTACGCTATGCTTGAAAAGTAGGAAAGTATCCTCTTTTAAAAGCTGATTGAATTGTTCTTCTGTTTCAATTTTGGTAATCTTCATAATGCATCTCCTTTCCTTGTACATATAAATTTTACCATCAAAAAGGCGGTGAAGCCATCGAAGCGCTTCACCGCCTTATTCTACGTAACTTTATGTCACTTCATCCCTTTTAAAAGAATGGAGGGTCAAGAATTTATTTCGTTAGTTTATTCTCTGTTTCATCAAATGCCTTTTTCGCTTCATCAAGTTTTAATTTTGCCGTATTCTTGTTTCCGCTTGTAGGGTCGGCAGGATCAGTTTCCGGGTTGCTGCCGTTAGCAAAATTCGTTTCTACAGATACGATAGGAGAATCGGAAGTTCCCGTCACATCTATATCCTTATTGCTCGAATTTGTCGTATCATCAGCAGAGTCGCCGTTTTCTTTTCCCGTTTTTAGGCTTTTCACTTTATTAACGATATTTGAAGATTTATTTGAAACGATTTCCGTTACGGAGCTTGTTTTTTCTTTTGCAGTATCAGCAAGAACCGTTCCTTTTTCCATCGCCGTTTGTCTTAATCTTTCCGTTTTCTCTGAAATATTTTTAGCTTGTTCATTGAAATCGTTCCTTAGTTCCTTGCCTGTTTTGGGAGCCATGAACAAAGCAGTGGCCGCTCCGATCATCCCGCCGATCAAGGCGCCAATCATAAAGTCCTTAGAATTGATCGAGTCGCGTTCGTCCTCATATGATTTCTGATAGTCCTTTGTCTGAAATTCTTTTTGAGTCATAATACATTCCCCTTTCAATTTTCAGTTCATTTTTTATATAACTAGATTTATGATCTAGAACGTAAAAACCTTTTTTTAGGCAGGTTATCGGTTTCCAGTGCTTCCCTTTCTAATTCCGCACTTTCAGTTGGGGTTGGGACAGCCTGTTTGCTTCTAGTCTTCCATTTATCCCTAATCTCTAAAGCTACATTACTCCATTGTACAATCTGTGAGATTCGTTCTTGATTATTATCAATCTCAGCCTGCACTTTATGGGAAACCTTTTGGATGGAAGAATTAAAGCTTGAGATGGATGTACCTACATCCTTCACAGCATCCACCACCGTGTTCAGGTTTTCTGACTTTTGCTGCAAATCTTCAGCCAACGTATTCGTTTTATGTAATAACTGGGTAGTTTCGAGCGTTATGCCCTGCATTTGGCTCTCTAGTCCTGTCAGCGTCCGGGCCACACTGTCCAGGGTTGTTTGAAGCGATGTCAGTACCTTTGTCAGGAAAATAACAAGGACCAAAAAGGCTATCGCTGCAACAGCAGCACTTACGTATAAAATAATCTCCATTGGAACACCTCCGAAAAATCGACTTATTTAGTAGCTGTTAGATATTAATTACCCCTTCCCTATTATTATAAACGTATTTATTTTTTCAATATACCCCATCAAACCCTAATCTGGAAATATTGTTGTCTGCATCCAGTTCCTCCATGAAATTCATCGGGTGACACTTATGGCTGGAAATCGGGTATGATAGAATGATAAGTCGAATTTAAACAATGGAGGTATTTTTATGAAAGATCCCAGAATTGAAACATTGGCTAAAAATTTAATCAATTATTCCGTGAAGCTTCAAAAAGGTGAAAGAATCTTGATCGAAAACTTTGGATTGCAGCGTGAACTTGTTAACGCCCTTGTGAATGAAGCCTATGCAGCTGGTGGTTACCCATTCGTCCTTTTAAAGGATCACCAAGTCGATCGTGCCTTGTTGATGGGTGCCAAAGAAGAACAGTACAAGATGATGGGTGAGTTTGAAGCAAACGTAATGAACCAGATGGATGCCTATATCGGGCTTCGTGCCGGGGATAATATCAATGAACAATCCGATGTCCCTCCAGAGAAGATGGCGATTCATGGACAGACAGTCGGTAAAGTACATAGAAATATCCGCGTGCCAAAAACAAAATGGGTCGTACTTCGCTACCCGACAAATTCCATGGCCCAATTAGCCAAAATGAGCACTGAAGCATTTGAAGACTTTTATTTCGAAGTCTGCAACCTCGACTATGGCAAAATGAGCGTAGCAATGGACAGTCTTGTCGAATTGATGGATAAAACGGATAAGGTCCGCTTAACCGGGCCCGGAACGGATCTAACCTTCTCCATCAAAGACATTAAAGCCATCAAATGTGCAGGTGAGCTGAACATTCCTGACGGTGAAGTATATACGGCTCCTGTTAAAGATTCCATCAATGGAGTGATTTCGTATAATACTCCGTCCCCTTATCAGGGCTTTACTTTTGAAAACGTGAAGTTAACATTCAAGGATGGAAAAATCGTTGAAGCGGCTGCGAATGATACGGATCGCATCAACAAAATTTTTGATACTGATGAAGGCGCACGATATGTCGGTGAATTTGCAATTGGTGTAAATCCTTATATTCTACACCCGATGCAAGATATCCTCTTTGATGAAAAAATTGATGGAAGTTTTCATTTCACTCCCGGACAATGCTATGATGATGCCTTTAACGGAAACCATTCAGACATTCACTGGGACCTAGTCAACATTCAACGCCCAGAATACGGCGGAGGGGAAATCCATTTTGATGACGTCTTGATACGTAAGGACGGGCGCTTCGTTTTACCCGAACTGGAAAATTTAAATCCAGAAAATTTAAAATAACAAAAATCCCAATAAAAAAACGACCGACCCGTGCTAACGGATCGGTCGTTTTTTTATTTTACCTGCAGTGAATGCTCGTAGGCTGCTTGGAACTTCTGAATGTCCCCCGCACCCATGAATAACACGACACTGTTTTCATGCTTTTGCAATATTGCAGTTGTGTTCTCCGTTATCAGCTCGGCACCTGGAATTTTATCTTGAAGGTCCTCAATCGACAACTTCCCTTGATGTTCACGGGCAGATCCAAAAATTT
Source organism: Peribacillus sp. P4_B1 (assembly GCF_056402395.1). NCBI lineage: Bacteria > Bacillati > Bacillota > Bacilli > Caryophanales > Bacillaceae > Peribacillus > Peribacillus sp. P4_B1. Next base: position 62,322 of record NZ_JBFUHM010000016.1, on the reverse strand, counting down.
CACATAAGTATACTTTGTCGGCCAAATTCAAACTGTCGGCAAATTCATCCAGGAATGCCTGCGTTCTAGAGAAAGTATGCGGTTGGAATACCGCAACAACCTCACGCTCTGGATATTTTTGACGAGCAGAGTCAACAGTTGCCGAAATTTCAGTCGGATGATGCGCATAATCATCAATGATGATCTGGCTTCCGATTTCCTTTTCGGAGAACCTGCGTTTAACTCCGCCAAAAGTCCGCAATTGGGCTTTCACAGCTTCTTTATCCAAGTTTTCATATTTACAAAGTGCAATGACACCAAGTGCGTTCAACACATTATGCTTTCCAAAGGTAGGAATAGTGAATGTATCATAGTAATTGTTCCTTACGTGCACATCAAAAGTGGTGCCATCCGGAGTGACGGAAACATTTTTCGCTTGGAAATCATTTCCTTCTGCAAATCCGTAAAAAATAACTGGTACTTTAGCCTGAATATGTGGTAAATGCTCATCATCCCCGCACGCAAAAATGCCTTTGTTGACTTGAAGGGCCATCGTTTGGAAAGCCTCGAACACGTCTTCGACATTGGCGTAATAATCAGGATGGTCAAAATCGATATTCGTCATGATTGCATAATCCGGATAATATGAAAGGAAATGACGGCGATATTCACATGCTTCGAATACGAAGTAATCAGAATTCACGATTCCTTTACCCGTTCCATCCCCAATCAAAAAGGATGTCGGTTTAGGCCCGCCCATTACATGGGCCAGTAAGCCGGTCGTCGATGTTTTACCATGCGCTCCCGTAACCGCCACGCTGATAAAGTTTTTCATGAAATCACCTAGGAAACGGTGATAACGGATGATCGGCAAACCAAGTTCCTTTGCCTTCATGATTTCCGGATGACTATCCGGAAACGCATTTCCTGCAATGATGGTCATTCCAGGTTGAATATTTTCCTCGTTAAAAGGAAGGATTTTAATCCCGGCTTTTTCTAATGCCAATTGTGTAAAAAATTCTTTTTCGTAGTCGGAACCCTGCACTTCAATATTCATATCATGCAGTATTTGTGCAAGAGCACTCATACCCGACCCTTTAATTCCCACAAAATGGTAAGCAGTCATAAAGCGAACCTCCACCAATCGTCTACCTGTATGACAGTATATGACGTCATCTTTTATTTGTTTTTTCATTACGAGACTTGTTAGAAACGCAATTTCTTCATAGTTTTTCATGCTTATATTTTCAATCATTCATCAACAAAAAACTATTATATCACTTTTTTATTCATTCATCCATGTCAGGGAGGTTCCAATTTATAAAATCATTGGCTTTTGCCTCAATTAACGTGATAATAACAAGGTTTTCACCCTTTTACATTATATACAATTTCCTTTTAATAGGTTCTCTTAATTAACATGTAAAAATTCCAGTTCTTCTTCCGTAATCAAAACATCCCTGGGCCTTGAGCCCCTGGATTCAGAAACGACTCCTTGCTGCTCCATCATTTCTATTAAACGCGCTGCACGGTTGTAACCGACACGGAAGCGCCTTTGGACACTCGATGCAGATGCAGCCTGTTGGCTCACGACAAATTCACATGCCTCGAAAAATAGTTCATCCGCTTCTTCCGTGACCTGGGCCCTGTTCAACAAGTCTTCCTGTTCAAACAGATATTTAGGCTGCTGCTCCAGTTTGACATGGTTGACAACTTGATCGATTTCTTCATCACTTACAAAAGTCCCTTGCAGGCGAACCGTTTTTGAAGAGCCGTTTTCAGCAAATAACATATCGCCTCTTCCCAACAGTTTTTCCGCACCTCCGCTATCGATGATCGTACGGGAGTCGACTTGTGAAGAAACCGAAAAAGCGATCCTTGTCGGGATATTTGCCTTGATCAATCCAGTTATGACATCGACAGACGGTCTCTGAGTGGCTACAATCAAATGAATGCCACAGGCCCGGGCCTTTTGAGCAATCCGGCAAATCGCTTCCTCTACATCAGCCGGGGACATCATCATTAGATCCGCAAGCTCATCGATGATCACTAGGATATAAGGCAGCTTGCTTGAAAATTGACCGGCTTTTTCCGCTTGGTCATTAAAGCGGGTGATATCACGTACACCGGCATGTACAAACAATTCATAACGCCGTTCCATTTCCTCTACCGCCCATTTAAGCGCGGCCGTAGCCGCTTTTACATCGGTTATGACTGGACTGACCAAATGCGGGATTCGATTATATGGGGCAAGTTCGACCATTTTGGGATCGATCAACAGCAATTTCAACTCCTGCGGCGTCGCTTTATACAGCAAGCTTACCAGCATGGTGTTGATACAGACACTTTTCCCCGATCCCGTTTGCCCGGCTATCAATCCATGCGGCATCTTCCTCAAATCCGTGATTATCGGCTGACCGGATATATCTAGACCCAAAGCCACAGCAAGCGGTGATTCATGCTCTTGAAACTCATTACTTTCCAAAACCTCCCGCAAAAATACCGGCTTGCTTTTCCTGTTCGGAATCTCGATCCCAATTGTATGTTTACCCGGTATAGGCGCTTCCATCCGCATATCCTGAGCGGCAAGGCTTAATTTGATGTCATCCATCAGGTTCGTCACTTTATTCACCTTCACACCGGGTTCCGGATGCACCTCGAATCGGGTTACTGCCGGTCCTTGAGTGACATTGACGACCTTAGCACGGACATTGAAGTTTTTCAAGGTCTCATCAAGTAATAAAGTCTGTTCTTCGAGCCACTCATCATCATGCACAGCATAAGTGGGAGGTGTCAGCAACTCGATATTCGGAAACACATAGTATGGATTATCATCGGCTTCAACGGAACCAAACACTTCCGGGGTATCGCTCTGCCAACCTTCTGCTGAAGCCCCTGTATTATCAGCTTCTTGATTCCCATTTTCAGAAATGTGATGTCCCTGTTCAAATGTAGGCTTAAAGACAGGAGTCGAACCGATATTGGATTCAGCTGTTTTGTCAGGCACTGCGACCGTTACGTTGCCATATTCAGTATCCACTAAGGTTGAGGGTTCTTGAATGACCGGAGTCTCCTCCTTCGACATTACTTTGCCATCCTCCGGTTTCCGTTCAGGAATGGAGGATGGTTTCGCTTGTCCTGCCTCCGTTTCATCAGCATTGATCAGAGATCGCTTATCAGGTGAAACGATTACCCTTTCGGCATTAGGGCTTTTTTTTTCCGGCAGCATTTTATTCATGAACTCATTTTTTTCCCGGTCTTGCTTAAGCATCATCACATTAAATGGGATATGTTTTTTCGGACGATTAGGCTGTTTTTCCGGTTTTGCCTCTGATGGATCACTTTCTGGATGGATCCCGTGACTTACAGGTGGTTGAGTCGATTGTACCGGGACCGATATAGCTTCAGCCGGCTTGTCCATGATGGATACAGCGACTTCGCGTCCAAAATCAATTGGGTCCTGTTCATAAGACTCTTTTTCTTCCGCATGCTCATCTATAACAGGCTCACTTACCGCTTCTTCAGGTCGTGCCTCAATGGACTTCTTACGAAAGAAAGCGGGTATCTCCGCCCCTTCCCTTTTTTTTTCCGCTTGCTCTTGTACAAGAACAGATGGTTTTATCGTCAATTCCTCAAAGGCTTTAGGGGTTTCAGGGATGGATCCTGGAATCTCAATATCGGGTTTTTCTTTATTAAGGACGGGCAATTTGCTTTCTAATTCATATTCGACAATTCCTTCAGAAGGGACTATCTTTTTTTCCGGACGACGGAACCCATAAATGGGTGAAGGGATTTCCGTTGGGCGGAATGGAGTATTTGAAGGGACTATTTTCGAGTTTTCCTCCCGATCTAAGCTTCTCCGTTTTGTTTCGGGATCCCTAACAGGCCTTCTCGTTTCTTTGGTCACATTCCCCTGCTCTTGTTCGTGATTTTCCCGGTTTCTTTCCCTAGGCTTTCTTTTTTTCTGCTCCCGGTCAGGAATGAGCGGAAACTTGAACTGTCCTTTGGGATATTGAAACAGGATTTTCGTATCCGGATCTGGAGTCTGTGACATTTTTTCCACTGTTTGATTGTAAACTTTTATTTCTTCTTTCTTTGACTTCGGCAGCTTCGAAAAATCCATATTTCTTAATGTCTCTTCATCAAGCGGTTCATCTATAATAATTTCTTCGATTTCAATAATTTCCTCTGCTTGGAACCATTTTTTCATCTTATTTAGCCATTTCAAACGTATCACTCTTTCTACATCTGTAGTTATGTAACTAATTCTACCAGTTATTTTTAAAATATCGAGAAAATTTAAGCTAAATTGGGATTTGTATCTGCTTTTTTATCGAATTCTTTACTAACTCTACCTATTCCGCAGAACTCCTATCCTATTAAACCCCTTGTGGAATGAGTTTAAACCTATCCATTGTGAAATACCCTCAGCCTCTAGTCTACTATTAAAATAAAACACCGCTGTTAAATCACCTTTACAATGAGATTAAGTTTACATGCAAACCGGGTGGAGACTGGTCAAATCATTGCATCATCCTTCATGGAACCTCCGGTGGCATCCAAACTGCCGAAGCCTATAAAACACCGTTCGTTAATACTGAACGGTGTTTTGTGGGTTCCAACGTTTTTTTGCAAAAAAAGACCAATGGTACTATTCCCATTCATAAAAGCTGCTTACAACCTGCGCCACTAATTTGGAAGCGATCAAAGGGCATCTTCATCAATATCGAATTTAGGATGGTAATTGAATTATGCCTTCTCCATCCCTTTCGGTTTACAGCCGATGTAAAAGAAGCAGCCTGGAATCTTTTCTGCATAATACGAAAAATCTTCTGAACCTGAGAAAATCGGAAATTCCTAACCTTCTTAAGATCTTTGTCATTCATGCTTTCCGGGCTATTTTTCACGAAACAAGCCAGTTCAGGGTCCTTGTTGGAAAATGCTTCACTTTCTTTTAGTTCAACTCTATTAAACTTGTATATACTTCTCCATAAAAAACAGGACCGCTGCCAAGCTGGAGTTTTCCATGCTGACACGGTCCTTATGTTTTGCAAGATATTATAGTTCACGCTTTTTATTTTTACCCAAAATGAAGATGGGCTCCAGCTCATTTTCTTCATAAAGGAAAGATAGAGCCGTTATCGGTACATGACCGCTGGCAAAGAAGCTCATGGCCATTTGCGCAAGAATATCATAACCCGTATCATTCTTCACATCGGCAATGATGATGACATCCTGATGCGGAATCGCCACGGCCATGGTTCCCTCGACCTTATCCTTCATTTCCCGGAGCCAGGATTCATTTAGGATTCTGCTGGCATCATATCCGTCATTCGTGTTCAAAAAATAAAATGCATTACCTGCAACGATATCCGACTTCATTTCAGTTGAGAGGGAACGGGCATTGAAAAGGGCAATTTCACGGATCCTGTCACCCTGCCAATTTTCCCGTTGAAGCATCTTTTCATCTATAAGGCGGTAGGTCTTCCCTAAATCAAGGGCATAGAAAATCCGGGTTTCAGCCGTATGATCATCGAATAAAAATGGATTTCCGTCTTCCGATTCCATAGGAAAGGAGGTTGAGCGGATGACTGGGAAAATGGATTTCTCCTTGCCTTCCATGCTGTGATCTTCCCCCATTACATTCAGGGCCTCTTCCACATAATAGGTAATTTCATCGATGGCTTTTTCCTGTACGTTTTCATAGTTAGCAAGTACAGGAGGCAACTCAATGGTGATCCCCTTCCCGGTCTTCACATTTTCCACACGTAACGTATCTTGCTTGCTATCGAATTTGAAAGTGCGATTAACATCTTTTAAACGTTCCTTCAAGATATTTTTCAGCTTCGTGCTGTCCATTTTCATGATTGACCCTCCTCTTCATTGAAAAATCCCCTGCGAGAAGGGGAAATTGATTATAGTGATTGAATGAATTCCTCAATTTGTTCTTGTGTTTTTCGGTCCCTGCTCACGAATCTACCTAGCTCTTTGCCATTATCATAAGCGATGAAACTTGGTATACCGAATACATCATTAGCTGCACACACATCGATGAATTCATCACGGTCCACATGAATGAACGTAAAATCAGGAAATTTCGTTTCAATCTCCGGGATTATCGGTTCGATTACACGGCAATCTCCACACCATGCTGCTGAAAAAAGAAAAATATGTTTGCCTTCATTTTTTAATGTATCAAATTGCTCAATAGTTTGTAAATTTTCCATTTGAATATTCCTCCTGCTCTAAATGACAGTTTATATAATCCCATCATACCAGACTCTCCCCGAATCAACCATTAATATGGATCGGTTGAATGGCCGGAAAGTTCGGGGTGCATTTTATTTTTGGGGCACAGATGAAACGACTTGCATCATTTGTTTCGCATCGGTTTTTAAGTGGTCTTTATCCGTTTCGGTTGTCAGCTTGACCGCACCGATCCCCACCGCAAGCTCATACTTTTCCTTCGATGCCTCTTTTATCGAGATAAAGCCGAATTTTTCATCATTTTGAAAAGAATGCAGCACTAAATATTGATCCCCCTGCAACTTTGTTGCCAAAAATAATACGGAGCTGTCTTCCTTTTCATTTGGATTGACAAATAATATATAGGCCTTATCACCTTTTTGTAAAATCAAATTATTTTCATGTTCTTCTACTACATTGAAATCCTTTGGCAGATAGACCTGAATAAGCCCTGCCTCGATATTGGGCTGTTTTTCATCGTCACGAAAAGCCACTTCAGCAGCCTTCATCGCCTTTTCGGTTTGTCTCTCGATGCCTGAGCAACCAACAAGCAAACTGCTAATTAACACGAAAACAAGAAATTTTTCATTCGATAAAGCCATCGTCATTCCTCCAGCCTTCTCTTGTACTCACTTATGGATACTATTATCCTTATTTATGGAATTCATCCATTTTCTAAAAAACATGATACAATGAAAGCAATTTAAATACCGAGGAGGAAAACTATGAAATTAACCGTGTATCTTGCCGGGGAGATTCATTCGAATTGGAGAAGTGAGTTGAGAGATAAGGCCGCTGCCTTGAAGCTTCCCTTAGAATTTGTCGGTCCGATGGAAAACCATGAACGCTCCGATAATGTTGGTGAAGATATTCTCGGAGAACAGCCGAACCCTATTCTGAAGGATGCCGCCGCTTCCCAAATCAATAATTTGCGGACAGGTCTTATGATGAAAAAAGCTGATCTTGTCGTCGCTCTGTTTGGCGAGAAATATAAACAGTGGAATACTGCCATGGACGCTACCACCGCCGTTTCCCTGGGTAAACCGCTTATTTTGATTCGCTCAGAATCCCATCATCATGCCTTAAAGGAATTATCGGAAAAGGCGAGTGTCACGGTCGAATCCGTGAACCAAGCCATGAAGGTGCTCTCTTATATTTTTGAAGATGGGCGGTAATTCTTCCTGGCCAAGAGCTTGACCCCCTATGTGGGTGGATTGATTGATAACGAGAAAAGGTCTATACCTAAATAAAAAGCTTGTAGGGAAAGTGAGATGAGCCTAATCTCCCTACAAGCGAAAAACAATATTTTATGAGTTAAAACTTATCCCTTTCTAATGGGAATCCAAATTTCTGAATAATAATCAGGATTTGATGCGTCATCATTCGCATATACTTCCAATTCAGGTGTCCCGGCATGTTCATAACCGCTGGTAGGGAACCATTCGGAAAAAATTTGCTTCCAGGCTTTTTGAATGGCATCCGGCATTGGCCCGTGAACTTCAAATACAACCCATTTGGAAGCCGGTATCGTAAGTGTTGAAAACTCTTCAGGCACTTTCCCGGTATACTCTGCACCTATCCAATAATCCATTGTTTCATTTTTTTCCACTGCCCGCTTATCGACACATACACCAATCAAGCCATCTATTTGGCCATTATTCAACTTCCCTAACCTATCGCTGGTTCCATCCGCATTCACTTTATCCCACAACATCGGAATCCCAACCAAATTTTCTTCATTAACCAAGGAAAACTCTTGCTTGATTCCAATCAATTGAAAGGAATCCCTTTCGAGGATATTGTATTTCATCGGTTTTGCCCCTTTCAAAATCACCTGTATCACCAGGCGTTCATAGAATTTCAGCTTCCCCATATACTTTCGGGCTTCACTTGGAGATACTCCATGCTGCCTTCGAAAAGCTTTTGAGAATGCCTCGGGAGTGTCATAGCCATACTTGTAGGCTAAATCAATGACCTTGCCATTTGTGGATGAAATCTCCTGGGCCGCTAATGTCAACCTTCGACGCCGGATATATTCACCAATCGAAATATCCGTTAAAATGGTGAATGTCCTTTGAAAATGAAAAGCTGATGCATTCGCTTGCCTGGAAATGCTCTCGATTGTCAGATCCTCCAATAAGTGCTCCTCGATATACCCGATCGCCTTCTGGATTGATTCAACCCACCCCATTCCGCTTCACCCCTTGTCATTTATACTAGCAACCCCGCTCATTAAAATCCTGTCAGATCCTGCTCTGTTTTGGCAGTATTCTTTTTTCATGATTCGAACCCGCATTCGCCGATCCGAAGTATGCATTCTGTCATGACATGATTCAAAAATCCTCTTTTTTCACTTTCAGCTTATACTCGTGTTGACCGGCAAGCATCCTCATGATATGAAGGAACATTTCCCCCCTGGTGATTCGCTCATTTGTAAACACGCCGATCGCCCCTTCCTTTTTACTAATATTCTCTTGCTTTGTGAAGGCGTCCATCACCGGGCCCAACTCTTGACCGCCCAGCAGCTTCTCAGCAACAATTTTGGGTAGTGGGATTCTCGCTCCGCCAGCTACAAAGACCTTACCGTCTCTCGTGGCCATCGCACCCCAATTACACAGAAATAGGCCCTGTTCCATTTTCACGACACCGCCTTCAAGTCCGATACCGATTTCAGCATCACTGTGAATTAAGCAATTCCGGGCACGTGTCATTGCCCCATCCAACGTTTCCTCATCTGAAAATGGCTGGTCCGAGACCCCGCTTTCCACTTGAAGCGAAATGATTTCAGCTTCTACATATACATCAAGCACTGCCTTTACTTTCGCCGGGTTTTTACTGCCTACTGCTATTTTCAATATACTTACCTTCCTTCTATGTAAAAAAAAGCTGCTGGAAAAGGATACATGACAGCATCCCTTTCCATTTCAGCTTCCTCCATCAACCGTTATTTATCAAAGTCTCAAATGTCGATTTATCGCAGGAACGAACCAATTTCCCAATCAGTTCACGTGCAGCGGCATAATCATCAATATGAATCATGGATGCATGTGTATGAATATAGCGGGCGCAAATACCAATCACCCCGCTTGGAATTCCTTCATTTGCAATATGGACCTGCCCTGCATCCGTGCCTCCTTGGGAAACGAAATATTGATACGGAATATCATTCGATTCTGCCGTATCAAGGATGAATTCCCTCATGCCGCGATGCGTAACCATCGAACGATCAAAAATGCGGAGTAGTGCCCCTTTCCCTAGCTGGCCAAATTCACTTTTACTGCCGGACATATCATTCGCCGGACTTGCATCTAAAGCGAAGAAAAGATCCGGTTTGATCATATGAGCTGCAGTCTGCGCACCCCGTAATCCCACTTCCTCCTGCACGGTTGCTCCGGAATATAAGATATTCGGTAATGTTTCATCTTTTAAATCTTTTAACAATTCGATTGCAAGTCCGCACCCGTAACGATTATCCCACGCTTTTGCAAGGATTTTTTTCTCATTGGCCATCGGCGTGAAAGGACAAATCGGTACAATCTGCTGACCGGGCTTAATACCGATTCGCTTCACGTCTTCCTTATCATCCGCCCCGATATCAATCAGCATATTTTTGATATCCATCGGTTTTGAGCGTTGCGAATCATCAAGCAAATGAGGAGGAATCGAACCGATTACACCAATGACCGGGCCGTTATCTGTAATGATTTCGACTCTTTGGGCCAAAAGCACTTGACTCCACCAGCCTCCAAGGGTCTGAAAACGAATCATTCCATTTTCCGTTACGGAAGTGACCATGAAGCCCACCTCATCCATATGCCCGGCAACCAGGACAGTCGGCCCTTCTTCATTCCCTCTTTTTAAGCCAAATATTCCGCCAAGGCGGTCTTGGACGACTTCATCCGAATACTTTTCCAGCTCACTCCTCATGAAACTCCGAACTGCATGTTCATTTCCCGAGGCTCCTGGTAATTCCGTCAATGTTTTAAATAGTTCTAAAGTCTCATGATTCATTTTTTTACCCCTAACCTATGTATTGTATTGTTACTTACTATTTTACAGAACTTAGCTTCATGTTACACTAGAAAGTTCTAATTTATCAGTTAATGGTTAAAATTTCAAATTATTAGTCAAATAATGTGTTCTTCTGTATACTAGTGGGAGTGGTTTTAAAAAATGCTATGGAGGAGAAATAAATGAATTGGAAAACGTTTTTACTAGGTACTGCAGCCGGGTTTGCCGCTGGCTATGCAACAAAACAAATATTGGATCAATCAAGTAAACCTTCTCCGGATAAAGTCTTGGCCCAAGTGAAGGAAACAGTCAAAAAGGATGGAAATATATATGGCTCATGGATCTTGATGAAGCCGGAAAACTATACAAAAAATGATTTGGACTATGAAGTGTACAAAGGCGGGATCACTAGAAACACAGAGGGACAACGCGAGCAATTCGAATTTATTGCAGATGCCTCTACAGGAACGATATTGGAACTTAATGCACAAAATGATTGATACAAAAAGGAGGGCAGTCAAAATGACGTCCTCCTTTTGCTTTCCCGCTTACCGTTTCCGTTTCAATTCGGCTATTATATCCTTACCCGTTACATCCCACTTGATGGCACAATAGTGGGCATCATGGTAAAAGCTGTACCAGGACCCATTTTCGAGTCCGGATTTCATCCATTTTTCCTTCGCCTCGATGGAAGTCATAGGATAGTCGTCATAAGCGAGGACCCAGAGGACATTCGCATGCGCGTGCGTCGGCATGATATCTGCCATGTGGATCAATCTATCCCCGCCATCTTCAATGATGATGATTGCATGTCCATCACTATGACCTCCAGTATGGACCATTTTAATGCCGTCCGTAATTTCTTGCTCCCCTTCAAAAGGACGAATAAGAGAAGCGACCGCCTCCCAGTTTTCTGCCCAATATGTACTTTTTGAACGAATATTCGGGTTTTGCATTTCTTTCCATTCAGTTTGGGTTGTAATAATTTCTGCACGCTCGAAAACAGGAACCCAATTTTCACCTTTACGTTTCGTTAAACCGCAGGCATGGTCGAAATGTAGATGCGTCATTAAAATGTAATCGATATCATTTGGCTGAATCCCAAGTCTGCCAAGATCTTCAACAAGATTGGATTCCTCCGTCACCCCAAAATTCCGTCTTTGCTTGTCATTCATCTTTCCATTACCAATACCGGAATCTATAAGCATGTTCAATCCATTTGCCTGCACTAAAATCGGATCAGTACGTAACTCGATTTGGTTATTTTCGTTAACAGGATACTTCTTGGCCCAAAGCGGTTTCGGTACAACACCGAACATCGCGCCACCATCCAAGTGAGTTACACCGCCATTCAACCATGTTAATTTAATTTCCCCTATTTGCATCGTTTCCATTTTACCCCTCCTCTTCCTTTAGTTTAACACCCGCTTCCAGATATTGAAATTGATAACAATCCATCTCGTTCACGTAAATCCAGGAAATCCATAGTAGGACGATAATGGTGGATACATTTCAATATAATCTCTCTTGAGTTTCCTTGACATCCTTGATGATTAACAGCATTAATCCTGTCTTTTACATAAGGGAGATATGAACATTTTTTGATTTTAACAAACTAAAAACCAGATGCTGTGCACCTGGTTTCTGAACGATGATTATTGGAACATTGCTTCCAATCGGTATATCCGGTTGCCTTTACTCGAGAACTTTTCTTCATATTCAGTCATGATATTCCCTTCAAAACTGCTGTTATGCAGATCAAGGCTTACATATTTCAAGAGCATGCCGTATTCGGAAATACTCTTCAAGGAAGATTCGAATAACCCTTGGTTATCCGTCTTGAAATGAATCTCGCCATTGTCTGGCAGGATTCCTTCATATACTTCGAGGAATGTCTTATACGTTAACCGACGTTTTGCATGGCGTGATTTTGGCCATGGATCAGAGAAATTCAAGTAGACGCGATCCACGTCACCTTTTGCAAAATATTCGCCTAAGTTCGCTGCGTCAACATTCAACAGCTTTAAATTCGGAACTTCTGCTTCAATCAGCAAGTCCAGTGCAGCTACAATGACGCTTCTATATACTTCAATTCCAATGAAATTCACATCAGGATGGGCTTTTGCCATTTCTGTAATGAAACGGCCTTTCCCCGTACCCACTTCAATATATAACGGATTATCGTTACCAAAAACTTCATGCCATTTACCTTTATGGCTCACTGGCTGATGAATCACATATTGTGGAAAATCATTCAAACGGTCTTCAGCCCAAGGTTTATTTCTTAAACGCATGATGACACCCCTATTTATAATATAATCGTTCAAACCATAACACGAGTGGATGGATTCCTGCAAGTTGATTTTTTTAGTAAAAAGCCTGCATGCACCCACTGAACAAATAAAAAAACTGCCGGCCATCCAGGCGACAGTCTCTGTAGTTTTCATGTATAAAACTTTCCGCAAAACACACCATAAATAAGTGAAGGGCAGGCGAGAACCACCTGGGAATCCCTAGAATCCATATTTAAGAAAGGAGAGGTATTAAATGCCGATTTCCCATGAACATCAAATGTCACTATTAAAAGATATATTAACCAATCATCAAAAAGACTGCTGCGGATCCGTTGCTGAATGTGAACAGGTTGAAAGGCTCGTCAAATCCTTAATGATCAACATGGATATTGACAGCAATGTGAAAACGATACTGACAGAGATTTACGAATACAGTCAGACAGGCATCGGTACCGCCGATTTGGATGCACATATATCAACCCACCAGAACGACTTGTCCCAGTGGGTGGATGATATAGATCAATTCTGATCAGTCAACCATCAATAATGCTTCAAGTTTTTGCAGTAGTTCATTTCTTTCCTCGTACCGCTTTCTACGATGATGCCATTGGATGGAAAGCACAAGTTGTGAAACCGTGTGCCATTTCATCCTCATCTCCAGGCCTGCGTCAAGCTTCTTGCCATAGCGGGCAAGCCATTGATTCCATTCTTCCCTTGGGACATATGAATACAGGAGTATGCCGAGGTCAATGGCCGGATCGCCAATGACCGCTCCGTCCCAATCAATCAGGAACAATCCGTCGGTTTCGGTCATGAGCCAATTATTATGGTTCACATCACAATGACAGACGACTTTTTCGTCGCATTCAATCAACAGGAGATTGTTCTGTAAAAAATGGATGGCTTCCTTGATAATCGGAATATCCGTAACATCCGAAGTTAACCCGGTTTCTATGTCTGTAAGTATACTTTCAGGTCGTAAAGGGGATTTCCCAAGCCTTTTGAGCATGCTTAACAAAGGATTGGATTGATGAATTTTTTGAAGCAGCTTTGCGACTCTTATATTGTTCATTTCCTGCTGAGATAGCTCCCTGCCTTCCATCCAATGCTGGGCCGTAATTACATCCCCATTTTCCAGGCGTTTTGTCCACATTAACTTTGGAACAATGCCCTCAGCTGAAAGAACAGCTAAAAATGGCGATGAATTTCGTTTAAGGAAGAGCTTCTGCCCTTCTTTCTCGGCAATAAAGGCTTCTCCCGTAGCTCCTCCAGCAGGGGATATATCCCACTCCTGACCTAATAAATGTTCCAACTGGTTCACCTTCGATTTCCTCGCTTAATCATACAAATATGGGTACGTTCACCTAGTGTATGTAATACCACTACTTTGAGTCCATGTTTAATAAAAAATCCGCCTGCTGGCGAAGCTGCATATATACGTGCATCGGGATGATACCCGCAATTAAAAACATCCTCATTTAGAGAAATAAAAAAATAGCTATTGAGCAATTAAACAATAGCCATAAATTAAATTTTAGTTGAAAAACGGTTTCTTCGTCAAGTACTATAGAACGATTATACGCATAAAACAAAAACAAATAAATCATTTCATATTTTTGCATGGAATATCATCCTTGAACATGAAGCGGATTTTCTCTTTCAGAACCACTGCAGCTGCTTCATCCATTCCAACAATTTCCCCATCAGACTGGATTTTTACTGACATGTGATTCCTCATTGTTATCATTTTACCAGAAAAAGAATCAACATTTTTAATATTTAGGTGAAATGAATACGGTCAATAATTTCAACCATGTAATATCATGGACCGCAATCACATTCAACCTGACATCATCCAGCTTTGACATCGTTGAAATTTTCATTCTACCGCCAAAGTATGGCTGGCTCGCAATGACAATGAACCATACTGTTTCAAAAGCTGCCGATTTTCATCAATGAGCAACTCCATACCGCTGGGCTGATAAGAAAATAACTTTTTTATAAAAATGAACAGATAAATAAATTTACCCGCTCTGACAAAATTAAACCATTTTTTCAAAAGGGAACGGCCCCTTCAGCGGAAACTTCAGCATCAATTCCCATGCCAAGGCTATTCATAAAATAACCAACCTTATCATTCGACTCGAACTGTCTATTGGCAACTGCACTAAATCGTTATCCTAAAATAAAGGAAGGCCTTCTTCCACACTCTCAGTTTTTTGAATGCCCCTTACATAATCATTGCCAGACCCTGCCGCACGGGAGCCGATGATCGCATGAGAAAACCAATTGCGCCTTTTATCATTTCATTAATGGTTGATCTCCCCCAGCAGCGATCATCCGGGTTTCCTGATTTGTCCCTTATAGTATTTGCTTCGTCAATCTTAGCGTTGCCTCTTTTCCCTTGTAAAAAACACCTCATAGGGAACAGCTTTTGATTTCAGTATTTCCTCGGCTTTCTACACGGCCATTGGATTGACAATGTAACACAGCGTGTCATTAAGGGGCGGCATGTTCATTTCCCTCTGTTTGGTTATATTCGGCATCCCATTCAGGTCGCAGGCTGGATGTAGTTTGGCAATATTCCAGCAATGCCTGTGCGCCTTTTAACTGCTGTGCCTTAAGAGGAGATGATATATTCCGCAGCCTATCAAACCAATCCGGGAAGGTCCGTTTATCCAATATCGTAATATCGTTAGGAGCTTTGGGATAATCCACATATCCATTCCGGGATAGAATCACCTTCTTAATCGGCACGTTCACTTCATAAAGCTCAAATAACTGGGAGACGATGTTCCCCATCCGATTTGCGCCCAGCAGAGGGTTGAGCACTTTTTTATCAGGATGCTTATGATGCCTGCGGACCCAGAACCGATCACTCCCACCGATGAAAGCAGCGTCTTCCTCGGCCTCCAGAAAAGTGATGCACCAAGCGTCAACTGGGGTCAATAAAATGACATCGACTTCAACAGGAGCATTTTTCAATAGAAAAATTGGTTTATATAATACAAGAAACGTATCCGGAAAACGCTGCAGAAAAAAGCGGAGCCTTTCATCCAAAAAGAATGATTGGTCCACAAATGACTTTTCTCGAAGCGTCGAACTTCCCCATTTCATTTGGAAGCGGAGCAATTGATTTAAAAAATTCTGCTTTAATTCATCCAGACTGGCCGGACGGAACGGAAACTTTAATGAAAATACATTCGTATTTTCAACATGGTTCTGTATTGCCAACTCTTCCGCCTCTGCCTCCTGTTTATCTGCCCTGTGGAATATGCCTTTCACCCTTTTAAACAGGCCCTTTGACCCTTCCTGTGAAGTATCAATCTTGACTTGTGTTCCACTTTCAGCATACTCGCTATACAACCGATCTAGCTCACCCGCATTATAAGCAGCCTTCAATGTATCCCATTGCTGTTTTTTCAACCGTGCAAATTGTGTTGGATATCGATAAATATCCTGCTCATACCGGGAAATATAATCCTGCATCTTTATGAGCTGTGCCATACAGCCACCACCCCTCTCACTCTATTTTTCAAGGGGTATCGTGAAAATCTTCTCGTATGACGGCGAGGCTCCAAGATGTGTTTGATATAACGCAACCTGGTCAGCTTCAAAATGCTTATCCTCCAAATTCGCCATCCGCCGGACGCTCTCCAACGAAAAGGGACTTTCCCCCTCAAATTTTCTTGCCAGGGTTATATGAGGCTTAAACGGCTTTTTATCAAGTTCAAAACCGGCCTCGATACATGAATTATAAATTTTTCTTTGAATGGTAAAAAGCCTATCTTGCTGGTTGACACCTGCCCATAGAATCCTTGGACTCTCACTCTTGCCAAAACCGCCGATATCGCCGAGTCTCAAACCAAATGAGGCCTCATTAGCAAGCTTGCTCTCCACACGCTCCAAAGCGTCCTTTTTCAATGGATCGGGGGCATTGCCCAAAAATGCCATCGTAATATGATAATCGGCTGGATGCAGCCATTTCTTAAATGGAAAGTCTGACCTCAGCTGTTCCGTAACAGCATTTAAATAAGACTTAATATCATCAGGTAATACTAAAGCAAAGAAAAAATGAGTATTCATGGTCACAAACATCCCTTCCTGTTTTCCCATTAATTTTACCATAATCCCCATTACCTATACTTTCATGGACTTCCTTATAAATATTCCCTCCATCAAAAAAAGACTGGAATCCCTGCCTTCCATACTGTGAACGAAGCTATAGAGGAAGTAATCCTTCAGAGGGATTGTTCATAATAGTTTGGGGCGGATTATTGCAAGGAAGGACGGATTAACCAAAAAAACTGCACCTCCAATTGTTAGATGTTGTCTAACAATTGGTGTGCAGTCAAAATGTTCCTTATCTGCCTCTTCTCCTTTTAGCTGAACAGCGTTTCGTAAAGAAGGAACAAATTCAGTCCGATGATGAGTACAGCTATGAGCCATGCAGTGCTTGAGGTGATTTTGTGATTGACCAGGTTGCCCATGATCTTTTTATTGCTTGTGAACATGATCAATGGCACTAAGGCAAACGCGATGCCAAACGAGAGTACAACTTGACTCATCACAAGTGCTTTAGATGGATTCACTCCCCATAATATTATCAGCAGAGGCGGGACCGTCGATATGGCCCTTCTCAAATAGATCGGTATTTGTCTTTTAATGAATCCCTGCATGACTACATCACCTGTCAATACACCAACGGATGAGCTGGATAAACCGGCAAATAATAAGCCTATTCCAAAGAGCATCGCGACAGAGGGTCCAAGCATGGCACCGAATTGTTGATAGGCAACATCCAAATCCTCTACAAGTATTCCATTCTTATGAAATAGGGCAGCTGAAACAATGACCATTGCGGCATTGATCCCACCTGCAATCAACATGGCAATGATAATATCAATTAACTCAAAACGAAAAATTCTTTTTCTTTCGAAATCGTTTTTACCGACAATTCTCTTCTGAGTTAAAGAGGAATGAAGGTAAATCGCATGTGGCATAACGGTAGCTCCAAGCATACCTGCCGATAGTAAAATACTGTCCACTCCCTCGAATTTTGGAGTGAAGAGTCCTAAGACAACGGATGAAGTGTCAGGTTTCGCATAAAAAACTTGAGCACCAAAGGCAATCACCACAACAAATATCATGACCGTGATCAAGGCTTCGAATGTCCGATAACCTCTACGCTGGATTTCCAAAATGGCAAAAGAACCAATCGCTGCAATAATGGCCGATGTGATGAGCGGTAAGTCAAATAGCAAATAAATTCCCAGTGCCGCTCCTATGAATTCAGCTAAGTCCGTTGCCATTATGACTGCTTCGGCTTGAATCCATAATAAGAATGATGTCTTTTTCGAAAATTTCTCCCTGCATAACTCAGGTAGGTTCTTTCCTGTCGCTATCCCCAATTTAGCGGATAGTGATTGAATCAGCACAGCCATTAAATTAGATGCGAAGATAACCCATAATAATGTATAGCCATATTTAGATCCGGCAGTAATATTGGTAGCATAATTCCCTGGATCAATATAGGCCACAGCTGCTATAAAGGCCGGCCCTAGATAAGGAAGCAGTTGTTTGATCCCTCTCGAGGAAGATTGATGCAATACATCGGACATTTCTATTTCAGCTCCTTTTTACACGCAACTTAAATTGTTGCAATGGGTAAACTTTTTAGGTTATTAGCAATTATATTCCTGGATCTTGAAAATGTCAAAAAAATTTTTTTACATGAATTTAACTGCATGAGGTGGATGTTTTTAACGTGAACGAAGGGGTGTAAAAAGAGGTTCGGATACTTCTGACTAGAAGTCAGGCAATTGCACGATAAAAATCTTTCATGTCCGGCTTTAAAGTAGAAGCATTTTAAAAAAATCCCCTTGCCAGTTTCGGCAAAGGGGGGTTTGTATCTATTTAACCGAACCGCATTGCCTCTCGATTTCCTCGGAAAACAGTTTTTGAATTCTTTGGGTTATCGGACCGGGTTCCCCGGCTGCAATCGATTGGCCATCGATATTTATAATTGGTGTCACTTCGACGCTTGTGCTCGTATAAAGGACTTCATCGGCTGCCATCATGTCCTCGACAGTGAAGGTCTCTTCGACATAGGGAATTCCATGTTCAGCGCAAAGTTTCAGCATCACCTGACGGGTAATTCCATTCAGGATCAAGTTGGTGGCCGGATGCGTTTTAAGTAGTCCATCCACCACGATTGAGACATTTGACGAACTTCCCTCCGTAACCGTGCCATCTCGATGCTGGATCGCTTCATCACAGCCAGCTTCAACCGCTTGCTGTTTAGCCATTATATTACCAAGCAGATTTAGACTCTTAATATTACAGCGCAGCCAGCGTATATCGTCGGTGGTAACAGCCTTGACCCCTGGCTTCATTTTTCCTGTATAAGGCGTTTCCTTCGTATAGGCTACAAAGACCGGTTCCACCTCATCAGTTGGAAATGAGTGTGTTCGCGGAGATACGCCCCTTGTCAGCTGCATATAGACGATACCGTCCTTCAGTTGATCTTCAGCGATCAGCTCTTCCATGCGGGTTTTGATTTCCGTTACAGTAAAGGGAACTTTCATCTGAATCAACTTCGCACTGTCCATCAGCCGGTTTAGATGCATGTCTCCCGCAAATAATTCGCCATTATAAACCCGGATGACTTCATAGACGCCATCACCGAATTGATATCCCCGATCTTCAATGTCAACCTGTACTTCGGACCTGCTTTTAAGGTCGCCGTTAAAAATGATTTTTCCCATGTCTTTCTCCTTCTCAGCCTTTTATTTAGCCAATTCATGAATGGCACGTGCATAAATGGACGTGGCCTTTAGCATATCTTCAATATCAATATATTCATCTTTTTGATGCGCAATATCTTCGCTGCCAGGGAAAAGTGGGCCGAATGCAACACCTTCTTTCAATGAACGGGCGTAGGTGCCGCCGCCAATCGAAAGAAGCTCAGCTTTATCACCTGTCTCCGCTTCATAAACTTGCTGCAACGTCTTAATCAAGAAGCTTTCACTGCTCACATAATGTGGAGTAGAATGCGAATTGGTCTTCACTTTCAAATTATATGCCGCAAGCCTCTCTTCCAATGCCGCCTTTTCCTGTTCCCACTCAAACGTCACTGGATAGCGCATACTGAACCCAATCGAGCTGTCCCTTTGTTTAGAATAATTGAAAACGCCGGCATTGACCGTCAATTCTCCTGTTTGCTCATCCGAATAAGCCACACCTAAATTATTTCCACGGGAATCTTCAAACAAACGATCCTTGATGAAAGTGAAGTAAGCTTTTGCATGCGGATCAAGAGTGAGACCAGCTAAAAAGTCGGCTAAATGCAGACCTGCATTTATTCCATTTTTCGGTTCCATCGCATGTGCCGAGACACCATTCATTTCAAGGAGAACTTGATTTTTTTGCGGAACGGCCTGGCCCTTCAATGAGTATTTTTGCAAATAAGCCTTATAGTTTGCCACTACTTCAACTGGATTAGCCGCTTCCACAGTCGCCGTAGCAAAATCCGGTACCATATTCGTCCTTCGGCCTGAAGAAAATTCCATAACATTCACGTTTGAGCTCGTACCATTTCCTGCATCGGCAGGTTGGATAACCGAGAAATCCCAAATTCCCTTTTCCGCACTGATGATCGGGAAGTCAGCATCTGGTGCGAAGCCCATCGATGGCATTTCCTCAACTTCAAAGTACCGGTCAACGCAGCGCCAGTTCGATTCTTCATCCGTTCCAATGATCATCCTTACACGTTTGTTCAAAGGTTTTCCTAGCTCCCTGACCAGCTTCATTGCATGATAGGCAGCCATCGTCGGTCCTTTATCATCGATTGCCCCACGAGCATATATGCGGCCATTACGGATTTCAGCGCCAAACGGATCCGAACTCCATCCATCTCCTTCAGGTACCACGTCGACATGGCATAAAATACCGATTAACTCCTCGCCTTCACCCATTTCAATATGGCCAGCGACATTATCGACATTTTTCACAGTAAAACCGTCTTTTTCGCCTAATTTAAGCATGTAATCAAGCGCTTCCTTGACCCCTTTACCGAATGGGGCCTCCTCTGTCGGATGCTCTTCATCCAATACACTTTTTATTTTCAATAAGTTTTGTGTGTCCAGCAATAGGTCCATTTTCCGTTTTTCAACTTCTTCTCGCCAATTCAATTCACTCAAAATACGTCAACTCCTCTTTTATATATATTTTACATTTTATCACTTTTCCTATCTGATTCGCCAAGCGTAGCTATCTTTTCTTCGTATTCCCGTTTTATTGCGAATGTCAAACTACCGATAAATTCCCCTTATTATAAAAAACACCCTCTTTTTTTAAAAAGAAGGTGATTTCACTGGACTCTCTTCATCCATTAACTCCGTTACTTTTCGGTTTAGTCTTGGGATATATAACGCTAAAAATAAGGAACGTCCTAAACTGAATGCCAGAAATGCAAGCCATAATCCATGATTGCCATGCTGGGGGACTGCTGAGAATTGGACAAATAGAAAGGCCAATAGTGCAAGGAGCATCGAGTTTCTTATAGGAACCGCTTCAGTCGCACCGGTAAATACCCCATAGAAAATGAGTCCGATAAAGGCAGTGAAAGGGAATAGGACAATCCAAAGTCCGTATTCATGGGCCAGTTCGATGACACCTGGGATATTCGTGAAAAGGAGTATGACCTTATCGCTAAATAGATAGTATGATATAGCAAGTATGAGCGAGGCATACAAGCCCCACTGCGCAGAAAGTGAGAGAGTTTTTTTATAAAGGTGGATATCTCTCGAACCAATGGCCTTTCCAATTAGAAGACTGGACGCATTCGCGAAGCCATCAAAGCAATAGGCCATCAGGTAATGGATTTGTATGAGTACGGCGTTGGCCGCCAATGTCTCTGTCCCGAAAGTGGCTCCTTTAGCCGTAAAAAGATTGAAAACCGTAATCAGGCAAATGGTCCTGATGAATAAATCCCTGTTGACCACCATCATTTTCTTCAGGGAAGCATGATCGAACCCCTCCCGGAATGAAAAAGCATCCGGTATGATAACCGCTTTCCGAATCACCCACAAGCCCAGGAAAAAAGCGGCAATCTCTGATATCAATGAAGCGGCAGCAACCCCTGATACTGACCATGAAAAGCCATTTACGAAAACCAGGCATAAGATAATATTGATCACGTTCATGAAAACTTGTATGAACAAAGATGTTTTTATCCTGGATTTCCCGATTAACCAGCCTAGGATGACATAGTTCAATAATGCAAAAGGTGCACCCCATATCCGGATGCTGAAGTAATCTGCAGCAAAGGCGGAAACGTCCGATTCCGGACCGATTGCACCTAACGAAACATTCAAAATGGGTTTTTGGATCACGATAAAAAGAAGACCGATAATTGCTGCTATGAAAAAAGGCCGAATCAAAGCCATCAGGCTTTGATTTTCATCCCTCGCTCCCTCCGCTTGTGCTGCAAAGGCAGATGTACTGACACGAAGAAATCCAAAAAGCCAATACATCGTGTTAAAGATAATGGTTCCGACAGCTACCCCGCCTATATAAGCGGGATCACTCAATTTTCCAACAACAGCCGTATCAACCGCACCGAGCAAGGGCGTACTCATCGTCGAAATCGTAAGCGGAATGGCCAAGGAAAGATACATTTTGTTATTCATATTTGAATGATCTCCTTTTTACATAAAATACTTTTTCAGGTCTGAAAAGTTAAAATTGGAATGACGTTATAAAAAATATATTAAAAGTACAAAAATTGAACATGTTGTGCCCCTACCAAAGTGGTCAGGAAATAGAGGACCCTAATGCATGCGCTGCCTCTACAAGGTTACTTATGAATAGTTTCGAATAGAATGGTTAAGCCATTTTGGATATTGACAATCTACGGAGTCAAACTTATCAATCTCAAAAGATTAAAAACGATTGCAACCTGTAGGGGTTATGGGAGGCCCATTAAAATATATCAACTTTCCGGCAATATTTAAGATATACAACTACTTTTTATCCAGTAAGAAGCTTGAACATATATTCATCGTCATAACAACTAATCCGGAGTGATCATGATGGGAAGATTGACTAATAAAAKGGCCATTATCACTGATTGGATAGCGTCTATGGAACTGTACTTGAGGGATCTTCAGACGAAAGCTGGAAAAGGATGAAGGATGACGACACACCCATTACATAAAAATTAGTAGAGTCAAAAGAGTTAGTGAATCAAATGATAAAGGCAACTCCATTACAGCGTTTGGGTCAGCCGGCAGATATTGCAAATGCCGTGCTTTATCTAGCATCCGATGACGCTTCATACGTTACGGGTGCCGAGCTTGTCATCGACGGCGGATACTCTGCTCAATAATAAAAGCTGAAAATGGAAAATCCCGTTTCTGAAATCCAGAAACGGGATTTTCCGATTCAACTTGGTAATTTGACCTATGAGTGTAATAAGTTAAGTTAACACACCAATGAAATAGCCAAAAGTCGTAAATACCAAACACCAGCTGAAAGCCCCTGTACCTGCAAATATAAAGTACTTTCTTTTCCCCATTCCATTCATTCCGGACATGTAACTGGCGAAGTGGCGAACTCCTGGGATGAAATAGGCTATGATAATGGTCCAAGGACCGTATTTATTGAACCAATTCTCTAGTTTTTCCAACCTCGCGGGAGTCATTTTGATCCATTTGCCATGCTTTCTCAAAAAAGGCTTACCCACCTTTTTCCCGATGAAATAACTGACAAGCATCCCGGATATCGATCCAAGGAAACTGACGAGGAATGCCCCCTGGACATTCAAAACGGAGATGGATGACAAATAGCCGACAAAAGTCATCATGAACTCATCAGGTACCGGTAAGCCAATAATCCCAATGGCCAACAGTCCATATATCGCAAAATAACCATAGTTTGATATTAAATCTTTTACTATATCCATCTATAGTACTCCATCTCAGCACCCTTTTAATAAAGTAATCCAATTTCTGATGCGGGCCTGGGTAACGTGATTACTTCTTTTTAATAGGATAACCTAATTTAACCCATATGAGTTGATTTTCATAAAAAAAGAAAAAAAAAGAAGAATGGACACGTTTTTTGTTGAAGGACTTGTATGATAATGGCAGTCAATGTTTCCCCATTACGGTAATGAAAAACGGCAAAAAAAAGCGGACTCGATATCTGAGTCCGCTTCCTCTTATTTCACAATTTTCATTTCCTTGATCGGCCAATACACTAGATTCGCCTTGCCGACAATTTCATCGACGGAAATCGTGCCGATTTCACGGCTATCCAAACTATTTTGGCGATTGTCCCCCATAAGGAACAGTTGGTTATCCGGCACTGTCATGCTGCCTGTTTTATCTTCGAGCTTGAAGGGCTCAGTCAGCGGCAACCCTGCCATCTGTTTCTTATATTTGTCCAAATATGGTTCTTTATAAGCTTTCCCATTAATATAAAGCGTATCGTCTTTATATTCAATATGGTCACCTGGCAGACCGATAACCCTTTTTATATAATCTTTATCTACCGTTGCATGAAAAACAACAATATCAAACCGGTGGATACTATCGATATTCGTTCCAAACTTGTTAAGAACAATTCGTTCGTGGTCTTGCAGAGTCGGCATCATTGACTCACCGTCCACGACAATCGGTGCAAAAATATATGTTCGAATTAAAAAAGCTAGAATGACTGCAATCCCAATCGCTTTTATCCATGAAAAAACTTCTTTTCTTTTTTCCAATTGTAGTCCCTCTCTCTGTTTTTTATTGATGCAATTATATCATAATCCTTGTATGATCACTTCATACAAATACCTACATTTTACGCATTAACAGTAATTCCCAATTCCGCGTTGAATTTTTATACTTTCCTACTCTATTTCCCTGCGCTGCATTTGCGCCGGACAAATCGCATTATATGTACGGACTTTCTCATTAATATCGTCAATTCGTTTCATTAATTCCGATTCAGGTTCATTGATTTTTTTCAATCGAACCAATTCGGGATAGCAGGTAACCGGCATCCTTGGCCTTCGTCAAGAAGTCTTTCATATATATCTCCCGATAGTGCCGACTCCGGAAGCGGTTTCCCAAGGCCAGGATTATTTTTCAGCCAGCCGTCCCTTTCATAATCCTAAAAACCTGATCCATCCCGTTTACATGCCCATAAACAATCTCCCTTCAGATCAATTGTAATTACATCTATTTACAACTATAGCATTTTTATCAATATCCACTCCGCCCTGGAAGATCAAATCACTGAATACCTTCTATTATTTATACCAGCTTTAGCCAAAATCATTCCACTCATCAAAAAAGGATTCCACTATTACCGGAATCCTTTTTTCCATCTATTTAACTGTAATTTTCCTTTTTACCTCTGCCTTGTTCTTCGATTTATCCGTAACCGTGTAAGTCAATGTATAGGTCCCCTTTTTCTTCGTATTCACTGTACCCGTCACTTTGATTTTACTTGTCAAGTTGCCATCCAGGTTATCTTTCGCAGATACACCTGATTTAGGATTGAATGTCGAGTTGTAGGCAATGGTTTTACTTTTGGCACCGGAAATGACCGGCTTGGTGCCGTCTATCGTGATCTTTCTGGTGACTGTCACTGCATTTCCCGATTGATCGGTGACCGTATACTTCAATGTATATGTCCCCTTTTTCTTCGTATTCACTGTACCCGTCACTTTGATTTTACTTGTCAGGTTGCCATCGGCATTGTCCTTGGCACTCACGTCTGTTTTTGGGTTAAATGAAGAATTAAGTTTGATGGTTTTATTCCCAGCACCAAAAATCACAGGCTTGACTTGATCATAAACGGTTATTTTCCTTGTGGCCTTTGCAACATTCCCAGCCTTGTCAGCTACCGTATAAGTCAAATTATAGGTGCCCACTTTCTTGGTATCCACCTTACCGTCCACACGGATGGCACTCGTTAAGTCACCATCTTTATCATCCTTTGCCTTTACGTCGGTTTTAGGATTAAAAGTTGAGTTGAAAGGAATGGATTTACTAGCAGCCCCTGATATCACAGGTTTATTCGTATCCTTGATAGGGACGACAATCGATAGCCTATTGGAGATGTAAGCTGATGAAACATACCCCTTAATCTTTTTGTCCTCCGTTTGTACAGGATACCAGACAAATTTATTTCCCTTAGATTCGTGATAGTCAAATTTCCCTGTGATGATTAAGCTTGTATTGAGCGGCACAGATACTGCACCTGCCGTAGTGCTTATTTCTTTCCTGATATTCGCGCTGGATGTCGTCACCACTTTGTCTCCTGCCTTGAACCAATAAACAGAGTCATGCGTTTGATCTGCCAGTGTGTATTCCAGCTTTTTAAAGGTGATATTTTCAGTGCTCTCCCGGTCATATTGAAAGTCCGATGTTTTAAATGGATAGAATGCCAGTTTAGTGCCATTCAAAAAACTTTGGTTTTCCAATTCGGAAAATACTTTCTCTTGGTAGGCATTCGCATTTCTTTTCCCGTTTTCCTGGTAAAGAGGACTGTTCACCGGTTTTGTCCCATTGTAAGCCATTACTGGGAAATACCAATTTTCAATGACCTTGCGTCCTGCACCCTTGATCTTGGGCAAATCCCTTCTAGAATACATGCCACTCAGTACCTCGACGCCTGCCTCGATATTATAGACTATATCACTTTCCAGCTTTTTCTGGTCATACCCACTTTTATTGGTAAGCTGCATTAGACCGATACCGCCATCGCCGGACTTTATGGGTTGGCCCGCATCATTAAATTGCCTCCAATCCCCGTTTTCCTGCGTAGCCACCGCTTTTACTACTTCAGGGGGGATTTCAGCCACCATTGCCGCATTCGTCAGTAAACAATTAATCTGCTTATGGGAAGGATTTTTCTCCGGTTGGATTTCACCAAAAGCTGAACAGACTTTGGTTACTCCTGACTCCGCAAGAGCCTGTCCATTGAACAAACCGAATGTTAAACAGGTCATTATTCCAACTTTCATTAAAGGTATCTTCATTGATCGAACTCCAGTCTATTAATATTTAACTTTATAATAATAGTAACATGATAGACTGGTGATTGCAGGTACAAAAAGGTATATTCCCCTAAAATATCCACTATTTTTCCAGTTCAGAATAAAAGGAGCTGACCCGCATCTTCGGGTCAGCTCCTTTGTTTCAAATTACAAAACTATGTATAGTGTTGGATCATCCGATCACTTCCACCGTTTCCCTTGGTTTCCTTACAAGGCACATGATTCCCGGCACGATGAAGAAGATAAGCGGCCATACATGAAAGACCGTCAGAATGCCCGTAATGACCATTAAGATTCCGGCTCCCTTCGCTTTGCCGCCTTTTAATAGAAAGATAGCGATCAAGCCGCCTGCCAATGCAATAAACAGCGATATGACCCCCGCCCATAATAAGCCCATGAACAACTTGATTGACATATCCACCTCAGATGTAGAAAACTCGGAATCTGTCATTAATGAGTAGTCCATCATTTCCGTCAAATCGATACTGTTGAGATAAACTGCCGCTATAATCGTCACGATTAAAGAAATCGCAGCGATACTCACGCCTATGATACTTAATACGAATTCCCATGTGCGTTTCATTTGCTTCGCCTCCCTAGAAAAGTCACTTATATATGATACCCAATTTGGGAAGAAATAAAAGACTTTTATTCCTTCCTCCACGAAATCTCGTGAGCGCCCATTGGGTATCATCCTTTTCCTGATGCATAGTAAAAGTGCCAGTGCTTAGCTCTTTTGAAAAAAGAACAGGCAGTATGGCAAAATTAAATATTAATATGATGATTGCAGCTAACCAACGCCCTATTTACGAAAAATACCCAAAGGAAAAGCATATCATTAACACCAGTTTTTTGGGTAAAAAAAGGAAAAAGACTCTGCTTTTTTTCAGAGTCTATTAAACATTCCTATTCACGATCAACGCCACCAATTCTTCGACAGACGGCTCTTTTGGCATCATATCTTGTGCAAATCCATAGTCTTCAAGTCTTTTGCCGGTGCTTTTCCCGATTACCCCGATGGAGGCTTGATTTAGCAGCGCTTCAATATCCACGTCTGCCTTGTTCCCGTATTCCATCAGCATATCCACTGAATGCTGATTCGAAAAAAGTACCGTATCGACTTCTTTCCCGTCCAGCATTCCTGGAAGGATTTCAAGGAATCTTTCATCAACAAATTTATCGATGGATTGAAAATAAGCTTCTGCCCCATATTCCGAATTTTGTTCCTGTTCCCTATCCCCAATAACCAACAGTGTCCCAGTTTCCACCATCTCGGATTTGAGCTTGGCAATCAGTCCGCGTTGTTGTAAAACCTTCTTCGATTTCCTCGATAATACATAAAGTTCCGAAGAAATCCGGCGGTAATCAATGGCATATTCAGCTAGTAAATCTAAGAACCCATGGACACTTTCGGGTGAAGTGAAGAGAATTCGATCATACAAAAGAAACGAGAGCAGCTGACTTTCTTCAATTTTCACTTTTGCCGCATTCCATTTAGGAAACTCAATGATATCACCGCCAAGTTCATGCAGGGCTTCTGCCAATGAACTCTTTGCCGTCCCGGTCCGGGCCACTAAAAATCGTTGTCCATAAAGAGGCTTGTTTTCGAACCATTGCAGTTTGCCCCTTAGTGAAATGATATCTCCTATCAAGGTGACCGCCGGATTGCCAAGCGACCTTTCACATACCCTTTCGACGATATCGTCCAAGGTCCCCTCGACCGTTTCCTGTCTTCCATAAGTGCCCCATTGAATGACGAGTGCCGGCGTATTCCCTGGCTTTCCATGATTGATCAAATTTTCGCGGATATAAGGAAGGTTGGCCACACCCATATAAAAGGCAACCGTATCCATACTATTCACAAGCCCATTCCAATCTATATCCTTCTTCGTTTGGTCATGGGCCGTAACCATCGCAAAGGAACATCCATAATCCCGATGCGTGACGGGAACTCCTGCGTACATGGATGCGGCAATGCCAGACGTAACCCCCGGAATGACTTCGAATGGGATCCCCTGTTCTTTCAACGATCCCGCTTCCTCCCCGACTCTTCCAAAGACGGCAGGATCACCGCCCTTCAAACGGACGACCCGATGCCCTGCCATTGCTTTGGACACAAGCAGCTCATTTATCTCCCCTTGGCTGATACCATTCGTATAAGGTGTCTTACCACAATATATCAACTCACAATCAAGAGTGGCAGCCTCCAATAGTTTGGGATTTAGCAATCTGTCATATAAAATGACATCCGCTTTTTCGATCGCCTTTTGTCCTTTTACGGTAATCAGGCCCACATCACCCGGACCTGCCCCCACAAAATAGACTTTGCCCTTGTTCATGCCGCACTCACCCTTATCTGCTTGCAATGCCCTGATAATATTTCACCAGCTCCACCATTGCACTGCCCATCCGTTGATCTTCTGGATATATGACCCGCTTGATTCCTTCATCTATTACCACTTGTGCCGTTACTTTTCCGACAGCAAGAGCAATCACATCGGATTTAAACCAGTCGATTATTTTATCTTCCACACCTTGTTCACGGGCAAATTTCATCAAATTACGAGGCTGAGGTGCGCTCGTGAACACGACAGAATCTACCTTCCCTCCAAGAATTTCTTCGATCAGCTGACGCATCGTTTCTTTTTCGGGCGGTATATGTTCGTATGGAAGGATTTCTTTATGTTCCACTTTTTGCTCATCCAGCCAATTCATCAAAAGAGGCGCTGGATCGCCGTGAAGCTGCAAAGCGACCATTACATCTCCGGACAGATGGCCTTCCAGATTTCGAACGAGCCCTGCCGTACTGCCATCATCATCACGGATTAATGGCTGCAAGCCGAGTTTTTTCAGCATATTCACTGTTTTATAGCCCCTAGCCGCAATTTTCATGGACTGCAAAGCTTCTATGAAACGATCTCCCGCTTCCATCTTCAATGCCGTTTTATATAATAGTTCCGTCCCCACTCCCGTCGTCAGGATGATCCAATCGAACTCTCCTGCCATCAAACGGGTGACATCCTCTTCCAAATGGGAATCATCAAGGAATACCGTCCCCTGTGCTGGACGAACGAGCGGGACTCCCCCAAGATTATCAACGATTTTACTAAGTTCTTCCGTCTTCCTCGCTCCCAATAAAGCAATGGTCCTGCCATTAAGCTTACTCATCCATGCCCCTCCTATATGTACATTCATTTTTGAAACCTCTAATCCATCTCAACCATTATACAAATTTTCAGTCTTTGAAACTATAAAAAACAAAAGTATCTGCGCCTTTTTCTTTCTTTTATCCTTTATTAAATTATAGTTTAGCAGCACTTTGCAGAAAGCAGCATTACCCTTGAACTTTCATTTCCTGAAGTATAAATGCATTAAATTGAATTCATTTTCACCATCACACGTAATGGTATGTATGGCATCCGACTTAATGAATGCTTCACCATCAAGCTCCCCCACTTCGTTCACCATTGAAATTACAAATATATCATCTTCCAGGTTTTTAATAAAACCCTGCACATCACCATATCCCGCATTAAAAAGTTCAACTGAAACCATGAAGTTATTTTCATGTGCAAAATCCAGAAAACTCAAAAGTAAATCTTCATTTCCATCAACGAATTCAATATGATTTTGTTTTTTTTCCATATATAATCTCTTGATTTTCTTAATGTATTTCGTATTGACATTGATTTGGTGAATGCTTTCAAGATAAAGTAAACTGTATCCATCATACAGCCCGGTTGAAGTAATATTAGCTGCCACTACAAACGCATCTGACACTTTTAGTATCTTAGCCACACCGAATTTCCTTAAATCATTTGCATCCGAGTATAATTCGACAAGCTCTTCTCTTTCAGAAATTTTAAGCAATTGTTTTTTCATCTTTCAATTCCCTTTCTCCGAAATTATTTATAAGCCCAAATTCTTCATTAAATTTAAATTCTCTCCTTTTAACATTCCTTCCAAGTAAAAAAAAGACTGCCACCAGGACAGCCAGTTTCCATTTATCAATTCTTGTGCACGGCCCTTTGGGCAATTTGCTCATGTTCTTTTTTCACAAAAACATCATATTGAGTAGTTTTATGGCGATTTTGAAAATCCTGGGAACCTAAATTCATAGGCGTTTTCGTTTTGAATTGTATACCCTCGTTTTCCAATTTCGCTATCACCTTAAAATAATTATCATTTCCAAATGCCGTATAGATACAAGTCCAGTATTTATAGGAAGTTATTTTGACAGTTAATACACATGCAATCACGACGACTAGTATTCCAATTATGATATACACCTTTTTAGCTCCTTTTTATTTCGGACCTTCGGAAAGGACATCCATTACACTATATTCTTTGCCATATTCACTATTTCCTTTTTTAGACTGAACTTCACTTCAATTCTTAAGGGGATTCCATATTAGACCAAAATAAAAAAGAGACCCCAATTTCGGGTCTCCGTCTTCATAAACAGCATTATTTTTCCGGCACGTTACAAGAACCGTCCGTACAAGCATCGCTTGTTGCTGGATCATTCACCATTTGCAGCGGATTTTCCTCAGCCCATATTTTTTTCAGCGTATCCAGGAACGCTTCCGTTGGCTGTGCGCCGGAGATGCCATACTTGCGGTTAATGACAAAGAATGGAACGCCTGTAATTCCAAGCTGGCTTCCTTCCTGCTCATCGCCCCTTACTTCCGCCGTGAATGCCGTTCCTGCCAGCATGGCTTCTGCCTCAGACTTATCAAGGCCAGCCTCTTCAGCTAAATTAACCAATATAGCATGATCGCCAATATGCTTGCCTTCGGTAAAGTATGCTTTGAACAGGAGCTCGTTCATTTCATTCTCTTTACCTTTTGATTCAGCAAAATGCATCAAGCGGTGTGCATCGAAAGAATTCGTTAAAACCACTTTGTCCAAATGATAT
This sequence comes from Peribacillus sp. P4_B1, assembly GCF_056402395.1. Lineage (NCBI taxonomy): Bacteria > Bacillati > Bacillota > Bacilli > Caryophanales > Bacillaceae > Peribacillus > Peribacillus sp. P4_B1. The sequence goes on along the minus strand of NZ_JBFUHM010000016.1, from coordinate 30,815 downwards.
TCGAGACCCAATTCTTTAGCCTGCTGTGTCAGGTTTTGATTGTTCGCTTCCACATCCGCGTGAGACATGCCGTATTTCTTGGCCAGCATTTCATTTTGAGACATATTGATATCCCGCTCAGCCTCTGGGTTCAACTCAAAACTGCGAAATGAAACCTCTACCTGAGCTTTATTTTCAAATTGTTTCAAAGCCTCTTCGAATCGACGCTTCCCTATATAACAAAACGGACATTGATAATCCGACCAAATTTCCACCTTCATGTAAATACCCCCTCATTTTAAATGCAATCACATTAAGCACATTATATAATCTTGGGTATCCTCTTGCAAGGATATTACCCTAGACACTCATTTTCAAAATTGGCCAAATCGACTTTTTTCATGAATTCTTCTAATGTATAGCCCTTTAATAAGCGCAATGTTTCCTTTTCGGCCTCATTCATGATTTCCTCCAAAGCCGTATCCAGCTGCTTCCCTACTTCACCGCATTCGCTCGTTTCCATACAAACTAGACATTCCGGCCGTACCGCTTGATACACATCGGCCAAAGTAAGCTGAGAGGCAGCCACCTTCAAGCTATATCCGCCTTCCCGTCCTTCCTTTGTTTCGACGATCCCCGCCGCTGCAAGCTGAGCCATCACCCTTCGTAAAAAAGTGGCATGTGATTTAACCTTTAAGGCGATTACGGAACTTGTAAGGAGCTTTTCGCTTTGTGCGAGCCAAACCAGAGAGTGAATGGCAATAGCAAACCGCGGCGGTCCAATTTGATTATTTCGATTACCTGATGACATGCTTATCCCCCTTACACCCCTATCCATAGTAAGCCCATTATACTATGTTACGTTCTCCCGAACAAATGGACCCTTGGACTTAATCGATTCACAAACATATAGGCTAAATGGTAAATCTGTATCACAGGAGATCTTCCCTGAAGGAAAAATACCCCTTTTTACTCGTCATACTTGGCGCAATACTGTCATCTTTAGTTTTAGCGCCCTGCTATTGGCACCCGCTTTATTCATAATGGATATCAGCTTGATCGGCACAACGGGCGGGATGCTGTCAGCCTATGAAATATCGGATAAGATCACCTTAGATATTGCCTTAAATTCGCTACATAAATTAAAACCAATCATTCGCATTTTATGAAAGACGGATTTATTCGGAATCTAAAAAAGATGCCGCCTGCAAAATAAAGACAGCATCTCCTTCAACTTTTTTTAATGTCCTTTACAAAGGGGGCAATTCAGACATACCTAGCCTTTTTATAAAGGATGTTTAATTAATTCCTTATCAAGAAATTTGGTTTGTAGGACTATACATATAGTTTCTTAGTAAAATAAATACCAACCCTAATATTAACGATAATAATCCCACTAATACGACGTATTGTGTACCTAATTCTGAAATAAATAATCCACCTGCAGCTGTACCAATTGTTGTTCCTAAGTTAACGGATGATAAAAATAATCCATTAGCGAAATCAGGAGCTTCTGGAGCTGCAGACGTAATCCAATATTGATTAATATTAGTTCCTATACCAGCCAATATTCCCCAAATTAAAGTAATGATAGCCATAGGAAAAGTAAACTGTCCTAAAAAGAATAATATGATATAAACGGCTCCCAATGCAAAAGGAAAAGATACTACAGATTTGATGGCATCTTTAGTAAGTAACTTCCCTGCCACAATGTTTCCAATAATATTTGCCCCTCCGAATATGACTAACATTAAACTAATCGATTTCCCGGAGGTATTCGTAACGGTTTTAAGATACTCAGCAAGATAACTATACACCCCAAATACGGCTGAATTTAGTAAAATGACAGCAACAATGGAAAGCCAAGTAATTGGTTTTTTTAATACCGATAATTGAGCTCCGTAAGAAAGTCTTTCTTTAACAGGCATAGAAGGGAAAAATGCTAATGTAGCCACAAATACTATAACGTTCACTATGGCAAAAAATGCCATTGATATTTGAAATGAAACTGTGCTGGCAAGAAAACTTGCGATAGGTACACCAAGTACCATTCCCGCAGATACTCCAATAAAAACTTTTGAAACAGCTTTTGGAGCTTCTTCTTTACGAACTGAGTTAGTAGCCAATGTAAAAGCTGCTGAAAAATAGATTGGATGAAAAATGGCTGGTATCACACGCGCAATTATTGCAATGGCAAAGTTAGATGTAAATATAGAGACAATGTTACCTAGAATGAAAATTCCAAGTACAAGTAACATTGCCTTCTTGCGATTTATCCCCGAAAATAATAACGGCATGGTTGGACCAGACATTGAAACAGTAAGTGCGAAGAGACTCACCAGCCACCCGGCCTTAGATACACTGATATGAAAGTGATCAGCAATGTAGGGTAATATCCCTATAACCCCCATTTCAGTATTTATGATGCCGAAAGCCCCTATCATCAATATATATATAAGTAAATTATTTCGTTTAAGCAAAAAGCAACTCCTATCTTCAATTATTTACAATTAGGCAGAAACGTTTCTCCACCTTCTTATGCAGGTTCAGGCATTGTATCAAAACAAACTACTGAGATCTTAATTCACCATATCCTCCCTTCCGATCATCCTCTTTTTAATCAAGTTTTTCGATTGTAACTTTAAAATCGTCATGTATGCTTTTAAGTTTTTCTACTCCAGATTCGATCTTACCTAATTTGATCAATCCATTTGAAAGCCCATGATCCCCATAAAATAAAGTAATATTTCCCCAAGGGGAAAAATAAGCAAAGTCTCCAACTGAAGGGTCACTGCCAGATGGTGCGTCTTTAGTAGTTAATCTTTGGTCTAGGACACTAATTTTTTCGATATTCGCATAATCTTTAAAAGTAACTGTTAATGGCAGTTGGTCAAAAAAATCTCTACTTGTTGGATTATCGTACAATTTCACAATTACTTTTTCGTTATTACATGTCAATTTCACTCTAACGTCTTGCATATTAATAAGACCCTCATTATCTTCACTATTCTGATTGTCCGTTTTATCAGTTTTAACTACATTATTAGTACTTGAATTAGTATTTACATTATCATTGCCCTTGATGTTTTTTTCATTATTACTACTGCCACAAGCTGTTAGAAACGTTGAAGTAGCCAATATAGATAAAAGAGTCCATTTATACCCTTTTCCCATCAATATGCCCTCCTGATTTTTATTCATAATTGCTTGGAAACTAACATAAATGAACAGGGATTATCCTAAAGACTGTTATTAGTAAAAAATTGCCCCCAACAAGCTAAGAGGCAGTTTTTTAATCATTTCGTTAATGGTAACTTCCATTAGATAACTTGTTTCGTTGGGCGAATCAAGATTTCGCTTACCGCAACCGTTTCAGGTGTGCTAATCGCATAAGCCACTGCATCTGCAATATCGCTTGATTTCAAAGAAAAACCTTCTCCTGAATCCATAAGATTCTTTACCCATTCTTGATCTTCAGGAGTATTAATTGTTGTATAAAGTTCAGTACTTACAGCACCTGGTGAAACAATAGTTGACCGAATATTATTTTCTCTTTCTTCCTGGCGCAGTCCCTCCATAATCGCTCTAACTGCAAACTTTGTACCGCAGTATACGGCAGATCCCGGGTAAACAACATGACCAGCTACGGAATCAGTTGAAATAATATGACCGGACTGTTGCTTTTTCATAATGGGTAATACAGCAGCCATTCCATTTAAAACACCCATAATGTTAATGTCTAGCATTTGACGCCATTCATCAAAGCGTGTTTCCGAAAGTGGYGCAGTTGGCATGACTCCAGCATTGTTGTAGAGCACATCTACACGGCCATATTTTTCGACCGCCAAATCTATAACTGCTTGAACTTCCTCTTTTTTTGATACATCTGCAACAGCATAAGAAATTTCAGCATTTGGTATTGATTCAACTAGAGCTTTCAAGCGATCTTCACGACGAGCCGCAATCACTAATTTCGCTCCTTCTTGTGCAAGTTTCTTGGTCGTTGCTTCACCAATCCCACTGGATGCACCCATAATAATAACAACTTTATCTTGAATATTAGACATAATTAATAACTCCCTTTCTTATGTGTATTGAAAAACTATAATAGTGGATATTTACTTCGTTTAACAAAGAAAATCACCATTTGTTGATTAATCAACATCCGTTTATCATTATAAATAGAAACAGGATTCACTCACAATGGTTAAATGAACGCGATTTGTTGATTATTGAACAAACCATATAAAAATGTTGATTATCTTTAGGGAAGTATTGTCTTGTAAATTCATCTTCTCTTCGTCATATCCGCCAAGTATAATAAACGACATATGGTAATCCTTAACAAAACCCTTCAAATTTACATAGCGAATGGAATTCTATTCAGACAAAAAAGTGTGAATCCCGACAAGAGATGCGGGATTCACTCAATGTACCATTGACACGCAAAGCTCTCTACGTCTTTCCACACAAGCCTTATTTTTTCTTCAGATTTTCTTTGAAGAACGATTCAAGCTTGTCAAAGGGGATTAAATTCACCCGGTCGTACAGATCCACATGACCTGCGCCCGGAACAATGTAGAGTTCCTTCGGTTCGCCCGCTAGCTTGTAGGCGTCTTCGCTGAACTCTCTGGAATGAGCGTTTTCACCCGCGATGAAAAGCATGGGACGAGGAGAAATCGTCTCTATATCTTCGAACGGGTAGAAATTCATGAACTTGACGTTACTGGTAAGCGTCGGGTGTGTCGTGAGTTCAGGTGACGAACCTTTTGGAGTGAATTCGCCCCTTGGAGTGCGGTAGAAGTCATAAAACTCACGCTCAATGGCGGTCGAGTTTTCATATAGCTCTTGCACTGTTCCGCCGGTGTATTTGGTTTCACCGCCCGTGAACTCCACATAGCGTTGCTCGGCTGCCTCTGCAATGATCTTCTTTCTTTGCTCAAGTGTCAGGGAATGTTTAAGCCCATTACGATTAGCATTACCCATGTCGTACATACTGACTGTCGCAATGGCTTTCATGCGCGGGTCGATCTTGGCTGCGCTGATGGCAAAGCTCCCGCTGCCACAAATCCCAAGAACACCAATCCGATCCCTGTCAACAAACGGCCGGGTGCCCAGGAAATCCACCGCAGCACTGAAATCCTCGGCATAGATATCCGGCGAAACAGCATTGCGAGGCTGACCCTCACTCTTTCCCCAGAAAGACAAATCCAAGGACAAAGTAACGAATCCCCGTTCAGCCATTTTTTGTGCATACAGATTCGCACTTTGTTCTTTTACTGCGCCCATAGGATGCCCGACAATGATCGCCGGATTTTTGGTGTTCTTCTTCAAACCTTTGGGAATAAAAAGATTCCCTGCAACTTTCATGTTGTATTGATTTTTAAACGAAACCTTTTTCATGTTTACCTTGTCGCTCTTGTAAAAGTTGTCTGCTCCATTGGACATGTCTGGCTTGTATGCAACGTCGGTCTTGGATGCAGCGTCAACGCCGGTCTTGAATGCAAAGGTGGCCGCGGATAAAAGCAGGCCCAGTGCTATCACTGTGAGTACACGCGTGATAATAGATTTTTTTTTCATTTTAAAATAACACCCTTTCTTTTTTTGTTTTTGTAAATCATTCTTTTGTAACTATAATGATGACATTGACTTCGTTCAGAAAAGAAAACATCATTGATTGATTAATCAACATCTGTTTATAATTATAAATAGAAACACGATGCTCTCAATGGTTAAATGAACGCAATTCGTTGATTACTCAACAAATCAATAAAAATTGTTGATTATTTTTAGGAAAGTCTGGTGACCAAACAATGGCGAAAATAGATAGAAGAATAACCAAAAGCCAAGAAGCCATTAAAAAGGCTCTAATCGAACTGATGTCTGAAAAAAGTTTTGATGACATTACCATTCAGGATATTGCAGACAGAGCAAATGTTAATCGAGGAACCATCTATCTTCATTACTTAGATAAATTTGATCTATTAGATAAAGTCATGGAAGAACATATAAACAACATGAGTAATTTTTGTGAGTCGGCAACTGAAATGGATTATATAGAATCGACTGTACACTGTATGGAATACTTTAAGAGTAATTATTTATTCTTTTCGACGATGTTAGCGAGTGAAGGAGCTCCAAATTTTCGCAGTCAGTTCCTTAAGTTTAATATCGAGGAGTTTAAGAAAGATGTGGACATAACAAAAGGAAAAAATCACAGTCAAAATGAAGATGTAATTGTTCATTTTATTGCAAATGCTTACGTAGGGGTAGTGGAATGGTGGTTAAAGAATGGAATGCCTTATCCACCTCGTGTCATGGCAGAAAAAGTGGGGGATTTGTTAGAGAGGATAGTATAATTACTATTATGAAAAACCTTCTTAAATAAGTGTAGAAGAAAAAGTGACTTTTACTAGGATAGTGGTCTCTTCTTACTTATTAAAATAAAAATTGTGAATCATTGCACTTAAACTACCGGGTGGTTTAGTTGATTAAAGATTACTAAAAAAAGAATTCATTTTGAACGCTTTTTTCAAAATGAATTCTTTTTATTTACGCTAAAATGCTCAAATAATGTATCCTTTTTACACATTTCCCGAGGTCGGCCCCCATATTTCGAGAGCATATTTCTAAGGTTATTCAAGAAAACTTAATAGAAATTTCCCCCTTCAACCACATAGATGAAATCACTAACTATTTTGTAGATAGGGATATATGGAAAATAAGGACCTTTGGGACAATCTCGAAATTTATCAAATTTGCGAGACCAATTAAAGGTAGCGTATGCAGAAGTCTACAAGATGATATAAGCTGAGGCACCTTCCCTTTCTTGTTCAATTAAAGGGCCAGTTAACGGAATAACACAAACAGAAGCCTTGCCCTTATTTTGTAGAGATTCCTGAAAGATTCCAGCACCAGGTTCGTTATATCATCTTCTCTATTAAGGCGTGGTACTATTATTCTTTATTAAAAAACATCAAGGTGGGAAACCAATGAACAAAACAGACCGTTTGTTAGCCATCGTGCTGGAGTTACAACGTAAAGAAGTTGTACGTGCCGAAGATTTGGCAACTAGATTTGAAACGAGTGTTCGGACCATCTACCGTGACATTCAGGCGCTAAGTGAAGCAGGCGTTCCGATCATAGGTGCTCCTGGGACAGGATATTCTCTGATGGAAGGCTATTTCCTGCCGCCGATCAGTTTCACGGTACAAGAAGCCGTAAGCTTGTTGATGGGAACGGACTTTATTGAACAACGATTTGATGATGATTATCGTGTCAGAGCACAAGCTGCCCGCGGCAAAATCGAGGTCATTCTACCGGAGAGCGTTCGCAATGAAACATCACGTGTACGCAAGGCTATACGTTTGCTCATTTCCGATAAACAGGTCACGCCATCAAAAGAAAAAGAATATCTAGAAAAGATTCGTCGAGCGATATTAGACGATCGAAAGATCAGCTTTCATTATGTAAAAAAACTTGCAGATTTCGATGGGAATCGCCATAGTGTTCGTACCGTTTCCCCCTATGGATTAGTTCTCGTTCAAGGATCATGGATGCTCGTGGCCCGTTGTGAACTGCGCCAAGACATTCGCCATTTCCGATTGTCTCGAATGACGGAATTTATTGCTCTGGAAGAACGATTTGAACGACCAGCGCATTTTAACTTAAGGGAGTATACCCCTCCGGACGATCGGCATTTGCGAGTTCGCCTCCGATTTAACCAAGACATCGCAGATAAGGTGAAGGAATCAAACAATCATTACATAGAGGATATGGAAGAGCATCAAGATGGATTGCATGTGGTCTTACGCGTTCGTCAACTGGACGAATTGCTGCGATGGGTGCTTGGCTGGGGAGCCGATGTGATTGTATTAGAGCCTGAATCATTTCGAAATCGGATTCGTGAGGAAGCCCAAAAAATGTTAAAACGCTACTGACATAATGTTGTCAGTAGCGTTGTTTTATAATCGGAGTCAGTAAAATGATTCAGTTTTTGAATGAATTTGGTTTTTACTGGAAAGTTTATAACGAAATAAAGTGTATATGGTATTGTTGTATACATTTATTATTGGAAGGATGGTATCTTGTGAATTTTGCTTCTGTACGCATCATTACAGACGACGTGGATCGTCTAGTCAAGTTCTATGAGAAAGTCATGGGTTTATCAGCGGAGCGTCCCGCGCCCGTCTTTGCCGAACTCGTTGCGGCATCGTGCACCCTGGCGATCGGCCACTCCCAGACTGTGCCACTGTTCGGTGAAGGTTCAGCAGTGGCGGCCGACAATCACTCTATCATCATAGAGTTCCTTGTCCACGATGTCGATGCCGAATACGAACGATTAAAGCCGTTTATCGAGGAGTGGGTAAAGGAACCGACCACGATGCCGTGGGGGAACCGTGCTATACTGTTCCGTGATCCAGACGGCAACCTCGTTAACCTCTTCTCGCCGGTGACCGAGGAAGCGATCAAACGATTCACTGGTAGGACTTGATGGACAGTTGAAATGAGTGAGGCCACAATTTGGAGAGTTGGTAACGATTCGTAAAACATATGGCCCAGCTGGTTTAAAATGGCCAAAAAAACAGGAATCGTTGTCGTACTCCTCTAAATATAATAGAATTATCTTCAAATCAAGTCTTCAGTCAACGGGCGCTTTAATTGAATAAAAGAAGAGCACATATTATACATGACTAATATGTGCTCTTCTTTATTTTTTAAGGATTTTTATAATTTAGGTCTTGATAATACAGTTTCTTCCGGTGCCTTTATTTTCTTCGACTTTTTTAAATCGATCACAGGTACGGCTTCCCCTTTATAGCTTCCTTTTTTTAATGTACCCGTAATGGTGTACCAATCATTCGTCTTCATCCCTTCCACATTCCCATTGACCATATATCCATATAGCGTCGCATCCACTATACAGCAGGACATGGAGAGGCGGGAGATGGCCATTTGTTTTTCTGTAAAAGTATCCTCTCGATATATGAACCCCGTAAGCTCTATTTCTTTCCCCTCGATCGTATCGAGGTTGTTCAGTAAATCATCCAGTACCTCAAAGTAATTATCATCCGTAACGGTAATTTTCTCCCCATTCGTATGTTTCCCTTTAGCATACGAGCTTACCTTCTGTGGCTGCTGGTTCGCCATCCCTCTTTTCGCCAGCACTTCCCCGCTTAATGTAAAATCGGTCAAGATGAAGCCCAGAAGAATCGGAATGAAGAACAAACTATATTTCAGGACCAGCGCGGATGGGGAAGACTCTCCGTCCGATTCACAATCACAATGATGTACACCATGTTTTTGTTTTTTCATACGGAGAAGACTGATCACTAAAAAAGCAAAAAGCGCCGCCAATGCATATGGAACCATTTTGGGCGCAATCAATTTCGTTAAATGTCCCGAAACATACAATTTAAAAATCATGAGGCCCAGTCCAAGCAGCAGCAATCCCTCAAGTCTTTGGATAAAAAAACGTTTCATCAGAAGCCCCCCTTACTGATCAATCCGCCTGCAATCAGGCATAGGCTGAAGACGACTGCGAAAACAAGCAAGACATATGTTACGACAAAGCTCCGTTTAAAGCAGGACATCATGATCAAGATATTTTTCAAATCCAGCATTGGCCCAAATACAAGGAAACCCAGTATCGAACCTGGTAAAAAACTATTGGAAAAGGAAGCGGCAACGAATGCATCAGCAGATGAACAGAGTGAAAGCACAAACGCAATCCCCATCATCAATGCCGTGCCTATTATCGGCGCCTGACCAATATCGGCCATTACGCTCCGATCCATAAGCACTTGAAATAAACTGGCAAACAAAGCCCCGATGATAAAGTATCTGCCGACCATAAAAAATTCCTGTGAAGTATGATCAATGAAGCTTGTCCATTTAGTTGATCGAATATCGTGTTCATGCCCGTGAACCACTTCAAATTTCTCCTCTTTCACCACATCCTTATTGCTGAATATATAAATGAATAAACCTACGATTACGGCTGTCAGGACGCAAAGAATGATTCTTCCATATAGAATGGACGGGTTATTTTGGAACGCATAATAAGTTGAGCCGAACACGATGACATTCAATATTGGGGCAGTTACGAGCAAGACAACACCTGCATGGACCGGGACACCCTTTTGAATCAATCTCCGTACAACCGGGATGATTGCACATTCGCAGACCGGTATGATCAGCGCTGCCCCTATCGCAGCAAAAATAGCTGTCATTGGTCGTTTTGGTATCATTCGCTGAATGATTTCCTCACTGATGAACAACTGGATGAACGAAGATGCAATAGCCCCCAGGAACAGGAAAGGAATCGATTCTAAAAACAACCCCAAAAACACGACGAACACAGAGTGAAGCATCGGGTAGCCCGAGAGATCAATCCCTTTTGGAATGAACACATCGCCTAGAAAAAAGAATGCCAGCAGCAAAAACAATAGAATCAATAACAGCAAATTACCCGTATAACGTTTCAAAAGCATGTTCAACCACCTCGCAAATCATAATTATTACGATTTAAGTTTCGAATCGGTCTAGTATATGCTTTTGATAGGGTGAACATGACAAAAAACAAAAGAGAATGGAAGACATTCCTCCACCCTCATTTATTTCTTCGATACAAATCCCTGCTCTTGTACCCTTCTCCTAAAATCGTTTTCATTTCCTGGCGCCGTTTCACTTGGGTCGCCTCTTGTTTTGCACTATACACGTAGCGAGCCCAATCTTTACGATAGCCTGGGGTAAGTGATTGATAGAACGCAAGCAAATCAGGGGAATCCTGTAAATCATTCTCAATTTCAGAAATCATTTCGATATAATCATCCACCGATTGGCTTGCCTTGGTAGATGGACGGTTTCTATTTGCCGAATCCTCTTTCAGTCCGACTACCGTAAAGACATCATCCAATCCAACCATACGTGCAAACTTCATGTCACTCGATCCGACATAACCGTTTTCATCCGCCCCAAGGCCTTGCATCAAATCATCACGATGGATATATGCATCATATTCTTTATTTCCCTTCTTGGGATATGCCAAAAAGATATAACCGTTTTTACTCAGATAATTTTTCTCGATCACCTTACCCACGATTCCTTTTAATGAATCCATATCAAATACAAATGCAAATATAAGATCATATGCACCCTTAGTAAGCTCTGTATCGTAATCAGGCAGCTCCGCAAAATAATCCGCCCCTGCTGGCAGATCCAAGACAGCCACCCGTTCATATTTATGTAAATTCAGTTTTTCGACTATTGTTTTAGCCATCGACATCACCCGTCCATTTCGTATAGTCTATTTTCAGTTTAAAAGTTTCCCATTTGGCCCGCAACTTTTCTTTCGATAAAAAAGCAAAAAAGACGAAGAGTGAACCTCCCGTCTTTTTTATTATAATCATTCTATTAGTAATCAATCTTCTTCGAGTTTCTTTTTCCCTTTGAATGCTAGCGGTAAGTACATATGATAAACTTATATGGTAGAGTGTTATGAAAAGAAGAAACTCCTGGCCTGATCTTTTTTAACTTATGCAACATCCATGATTTCCGTTAAACAAGTAATGCGTCAATTGCAGGCATAAATCTAAGTTTTGTGCATAGCATGATAGGGTATCGATGCTCAAGAAAAATTCAAAACCCTGGAAATTCAGAGCTGACTTCAGATCTATTTCTTCCGCTAACAAGCAGAGCGAATCTTTGGAATCATGCTCATACCAATGAAACATGCCTTTTCGAGGTATCTCTTAACTCTTACTCAATAGACCTTCCTTACAAGCATATGCCGCACCCATACAATCATGAATCACACATATTCCAGCAATGAATCGAAATCATGAATCCATTTGTTATCCAAATCGGTTTAAAGTTTTTTAAAATAATTTCCCATCGCCTTATTCGTCATGCAGTCCGATATCCCTTTATTTTTCTTAAATATCAAAAAATCAGTGATGCTTTCAAATGGGGGTGCCACAAAAGGGGGAGTTCACATGAATTTTATCGAGTATGATTTGCTATTCGAATCAAGAAACCAATTAATAGAGGAAATTATGGATTTGGATGAAAATATGCTGAACCATAGGCCTGTGCCTGAGGTATGGAACATCGCCCAAATTTGCCATCATTTATATCTCACGGAACAGGTGTTTACTGAAGCTATAGCTTATGGCCTTCGAGAAAGGGATTTTAATAATATCATTCAAAAAAACATTTACTTTGTTACTGATAGAACAAGGAAATTTGCATCCCCTGATAACATTTCACCCTCTGCAAACCCATTTCAATTATCGACCCTCATGGATTTACTGGGAGAATCAAGGGATCGATTATTACAGGTTCTTTATGATATGGATACAGATACCATCTTAAATAGAAAGAAGGCCAAGCATCCCATGTTCGGGGACCTCTCTTTGGATCAATGGATTGAATTATTATCCTTACATGAACAAAGGCATATCAAACAGATACAAGAAATAAAGTCATCGGTATAATGATCCCTCCTGCCGCTGGAATAGACATGATTTAATTCTTCTGCCGCTACCTTCCCTTCCTCATGATTGACTCAATTAACAAGGAAATAGAAAAAGGAAAACAGCTTTTGATTCATCATAATTTTTTCATTAATGGCATAGAGCAGCCAGGATTTAAAAAAAGCTAGGCACTCAATTCTAGGGAGTGCCTAGCTTTTACTGTTTTCAAATGAAGGTGATTTTTCTCTGCATTTTGTGCTAATGTGATTTGCCTTTCTCTCGCAGTTCCTAAAACGAATAGCTGCCCTCACTTGTTTATAGATCGCTTTGTATTCAGTATTATTAATCGCACTATAAGCCATTTTTCACTGAGAATTTGTTACCGCCAAATATCTGTTTTCTCTTTGTTAATTAAACGATGATGTACGTTTAAGTTACCCTTCTCCCTTTCTTTTTTTCATAACTTTTCTGAAGTTACACAAAATAAACCCATTAAAATTTTTGACTTACTGATAAAAATGATGTACATTACCTAGTGGGGCGAACAATTTTTATATAAACAGACAAAAATATTCGTATATAGAGGTGCATATCATGGAAAACGTGTTTGATTATGAAGATATTCAATTAATTCCTGCAAAATGTGTAGTAAACAGTCGTTCTGAGTGTGATACATCCGTTACGTTGGGTAAACATACATTCAAGTTACCTGTAGTACCTGCCAATATGCAAACGATCATTGATGAGAAGATTGCCATTTACTTAGCTGAAAACGGTTACTTCTATGTAATGCATCGTTTTGAACCAGAAAAGCGTCTTACTTTCATTAAAGATATGCACTCACGTGAATTAATCGCGTCCATCAGTGTCGGCGTTAAAGAAGAAGAATACGGATTCATCCAACAATTATCAGATGACAACATTGTTCCTGAATTCATTACGATAGATATTGCTCACGGTCACTCCAATGCCGTGATAAAGATGATACAGCATATTAAAAAACATTTACCTGAAAGTTTTGTCATTGCTGGGAATGTGGGAACTCCGGAAGCGGTACGTGAATTGGAAAATGCCGGTGCCGATGCTACAAAGGTAGGCATTGGGCCAGGGAAAGTATGCATCACTAAAATCAAGACTGGATTTGGAACGGGTGGCTGGCAATTAGCTGCACTTCGCTGGTGTGCAAAAGCGGCAAGCAAGCCAATCATAGCTGACGGCGGTATTCGCACGAACGGTGATATAGCAAAATCAGTTAGATTTGGGGCTTCCATGGTCATGATCGGTTCATTATTTGCTGGACATGAAGAATCTCCGGGTCAAACGATCGAGAAAGATGGAAAAGCTTTTAAAGAATACTTTGGTTCAGCTTCTGAATTCCAAAAAGGTGAAAAGAAAAACGTTGAAGGCAAAAAGATGTTTGTCGAGCACAAAGGTTCTTTGGAAGATACGTTGAAGGAAATGGAACAAGATCTTCAGTCTTCCATTTCTTATGCCGGTGGAACCAAGTTGGATGCCATCCGGAATGTGGATTATGTGGTCGTTAAGAATTCTATCTTTAACGGTGACAAGGTATATTAAGATTATTATATTCCACAACCTGGTGAGCAAGATACTTTATTAAGTACTTGCTCATCTTTACGTTGGAAGGTAATTCCTTTTTTATACAGATAACTCATTAATCCTATTGTATATCTCTAACGTCATTTATGAATGATTATCGGACAAACAGGGTTAAGCCATTTCCATATGCTGAAGGCCCTAACCTCTAGCATATGGAAATGGCTTATTATTTTTGCGTATCATTTTTTATACTTACAAAGACTAGTAAAATCCAGATAATTAAAGCTATATGCTCGTTTTAATATGAAAAGGCTCTTTTCGGAAAGATTGTTGTTTTTAAACGAAACTATTTAAGGTTGATTGGAGCGGAAGTGCGAGACTCCTGCGGGAGCAGCGGGACAGGTGAGACCCCACAGGCGTTTACGCCGAGGAGGCTCACCGCCCGCACCAAGGAAAGCGAGCATCTGGAGGGGAAATCAACCACAACTCACTACCTGGTAAATAGCAACAAAGTATGTGAAAACAGCCTATGAAAAAGAGCAATTTTACCGATACCAGAAGCTGCAGCACTAATTAGAACGTTAATTTATTCATAGACAACCACATTACTATTTTACTTAATAAACATCTCTGTTAGTTAAATAACTTACCATATCGGTTATTTCACTTAGATACGTTTTTTGTCTCATAACCAGTGCTTTGGATACTGTCTTGTTTGAAATAAGTTATTATAGATCATTGATATAAAAACCAATAATATTGTACCTATTGCAATCGGAATAAGGAATCCCCATCCAGCTTGAGAATTAACAGCAACAAGGGCACTTGCTGCTGCGGGAGGATGAACAGTTTTTGTAAGAGTCATTATTAATAATACAATAGCTAACACTAGACCAATAATGAATAGGCTCTTACCTAATATGCTCCAAATAATAAGTGCTGAAATAGTAGAAATTAAATGTCCTCCAATAACGTTACGAGGTTGAGACAAGATACCTTTATGGGAACCGAATACGATTACACAACTTGCACCTAGAGGGGCCAATGCCATAGGATACCCTAAATAGACAGCTACAAAACTAATGATAATAATAGCAATGAGTCCACCTATAGCTGAAACAAAGGAATCAATATAATCAATTCTGTCTTTATCCCTCGCTTCGCCCTTCATTTTCTTTAAATACGCTTTTAAACTTATGTTTGGTTGATTATTCCAACTTTTCTCAAGATTTTTTTCAAAACCCATAATGTATGTTTCCCTCAAGCTTCCTGATAAGAAAATTGACAGAGTTTCTGCCATAAAAGTTATTTTACAGGAAAGCAATGAATGTTTAAATATATATCTTGATTTTCTGTATTTTGTCAATTACGAAGTTTTCATCCTCTTTTCAACCTGCATTTTCAAAAAAAGGTAACAAAAAAGTCCCTATATTAACGCCGAGCAAAAGGCTCCTCGCCAAACAAAATAACTGACCGCCATGAAAACTCTCCATCTATTTCTTTACATCGATTGCTCCAATTGTGAATTTCAAAAGATTTGCGTATCATGACAATTACCTTCTTCCACATCATGACGAACTATAAAGTTGGAAAACCTTTTGTCTTTAATGGGAATGAGTAAATTTATATATATTTATTTTGGGAATATATCGAAATATTATTATGATTCGGAAGAGGTTATTCAATCGACTTTTCATAAACTAAAAAAATCCTGGTAGAATTTCAATATCTACCAGAATTAATCATAGAAAAACATTTCCGTTCTGTTGCATTAACACAGCGTTTATACCTTTTTAACAAATTGGGATTTTAATTTCATCGCACCAAAACCATCAATCTTGCAATCAATATCATGATCTCCATCAACTAAACGGATGCTTTTGACTTTTGTGCCCATTTTCAAGACGGATGAACTCCCCTTCACTTTAAGATCTTTGATTACCGTAACGGTGTCACCATCGTTCAAGGCATTTCCATTTGCATCTTTGATAATCTTTTGGTCACTATTTTCAGTTGCCGATTCAATCGTCCACTCATTGGCGCACTCTGGGCAAACAAAAAGACTTCCGTCTTCGTATGTATATTCTGAATTACATGCAGGGCAATTAGGAAAATCAGACATAAATTCACTTCCTCCATTCGTTATTGTCAATTCTAATATAATAATGGTTTGCATACAACCGGTAATGTTTTTTGAGTTTTGCCCCTCCTATAGAACCTATAATGGTTTTACTATATACTTTTAAGAAAAGCTGGAAAGTGCGGTGAACCCTTTGTTTAAACTACTATTGATAGAGGATGATACGACTTTATTCAATGAAATTAAAGATAGATTGGCGCAATGGTCTTATGATATTTACGGAATTGGCGATTTTAGTAAAGTGGTTCAGGAATTCACGGACATAAAACCTGATTTGGTCATCATTGATATACAGTTGCCGAAGTTTGATGGGTTTCATTGGTGCAGAATGATCCGTGCCCATTCTAATGTTCCCATCATCTTTTTATCGTCACGTGATCACCCTACCGATATGGTGATGTCCATGCAGCTTGGCGCTGATGATTTTATCCAGAAGCCCTTTCATTTTGATGTACTCATCGCAAAGATACAAGCGATCCTTCGCCGGGTATATAATTACAATACAGAAAAGATCGAATTGAAAACCTGGTGCGGTGCAACAGTGGATTACGAGAAAAACACGGTATCGGCCGAGACTGGCTCAATCGAATTGACAAAAAATGAAATTTTCATCTTGAAAAAGCTCATTGAACAGAAAAACAAGATCGTAAGCCGGGAAGAATTGATCAATAGCTTATGGGATGATAAACGTTTCATAAGCGATAACACCCTTACAGTAAATGTGAACCGTTTACGAAAAAGATTGGATGAACTGGATTTAGGGCATTTTATCGAAACGAAGGTCGGACAGGGCTATATCGCAATTGAAGAGGCTAATGAATGATCAGAAAATATTTCTTCGAAAGGTTCAGCTGGATCACATTCTACATACTTCTTCATCTATTCATCATCTTTGTCGCTTTTCTTGACTCGGCCATTCCATTAAAGCCAATATTGTATATCGTTTTTTTATCATTGATCATGTTCAGTATTTTTTTGATTTTCCGCTATAAAAAAGAAACGTATTTCTATAAAAGTTTGGAAGCTCGGGAAGACAGCCTGGATATAACGAATATACCAGAACCAGAAAGCCCTTTCGAAAAAATCATAGAAAACAGCATCATTAACCAAACCGAAATATTCAAGCAATCCGCAGCAATTGGCCAAATGACTTTGGAGCAGGAGAAGGATGATTTATTATCTTGGATTCATGAAGTGAAGACACCATTGACGGCGATGCATTTAATGATTGACCGCTTGGATGATGAATTGCTGAAATCCCATTTGACGTATGAGTGGCTGCGCATTCACCTACTTCTTGATCAGCAGCTCCATCAAAGGCGCATTCTTTTCATCGAAAATGATTTGTATATTGAGAATACGGATTTGGAAACTATAATCTTTGATGAGATTAAAACGCTGCAATCATGGTGCATTCAAAAAGGAATCGGCTTCGACATACAGCTGGATGTAACCGAAGTGCTTAGTGATGCGAAATGGCTGGCCTTCATCATGAGGCAGCTCTTGACCAACTCCATTAAATACAGTGAAAACTCGGATATTACGATATACAGCCATGAACAAGCAGAACAAACGATTCTTGAATTGAAGGATTCTGGTCGGGGCATCGACCCAAAGGATATACCCCGCATATTTGATAAAGGCTTTACATCCACTACAAATCATCGTGACCATGCTGCAACTGGCATGGGTTTATATTTAACCAAGAAAGCAGCAGAGTCCCTATTCATCTCCATTGCTGTAAAATCAAAGCTAGGAACTGGGACGACCATTACCTTGACCTTCCCAAAAAGAAATGATTTTGTGAATATCACAAGCATGTGACAAAAATGTCACATGCTTTTATTCTTTGTTCGGACAAACGAAGGAAAAGAAATACATCGCCTTTTATAATAAGGATATAGAAAAAAAGGAGTGTATCGACATGAATATATTAGAAGCGAAAAAAATCCATAAAAGCTATGGAAATAAATTCAATAAACAAGAAGTATTAAAGGGTCTCGATATAAGCATACAAGAAGGTGAATTCGTAAGCATCATGGGTGCCTCCGGTTCAGGGAAAACGACTTTGCTGAATGTCCTTTCCTCGATCGATAAAATCAGCAACGGCACCATTACGATCGATGGAAAAGAGATTTCAGGTATGAAAGAAAAGAAGTTGGCCGAATTCCGGAAGAACCATCTGGGCTTCATCTTTCAAGAATATAACTTATTGGACACACTGACTGTCAAAGAAAATATCCTTCTGCCCTTATCCATTACAAAAACACCAAAAAATGAAGCGGCACAAAAGTTTGATACCGTAGCGAAAGAACTGGGCATATATGAAGTGAAGGATAAATACCCAAATGAAATTTCCGGTGGTCAAAAACAGCGTACGTCTGCAGCACGGGCCTTCATCCATGATCCAAGCATCATTTTTGCGGATGAACCGACTGGGGCGCTTGATTCTAAATCAGCCTCCGATTTATTGAACAAACTGAGCGAAATGAATCAAAAACGCAAAGCGACCATCATCATGGTAACCCATGATCCAGTGGCAGCCAGTTATTGCAGCCGAGTCATTTTCATTAAAGATGGACAAATCTATACACAATTGAATAAAGGCGAAGAAACCAGACAAGTCTTCTTCAAGGACATCATGAAAACCCAAGGTGTATTGGGAGGGGTTCAAAATGAGCATTAATCAACTTATCTTTCGAAATCTGAAAAAGAATCTGAAGAACTATTATCTGTATGTGTTTGCCCTAGTCTTCAGCGCCTCCCTTTATTTCGCTTTTGTCACATTGCAATATGACCCATCCTTGGATGAAGCGGAGGGTACAGTGAAAGGGGCCGCGGCCATCAAGGCTGCATCGATCCTGCTTGTTGCGATCGTTTCCATATTCCTTTTATATGCCAATAGCATTTTCATAAAAAGGCGCAGTAAAGAAATTGGCTTATTCCAATTGATCGGCATGACAAAGAACAGGATATTCCGGATCCTGAGCGTGGAAAACCTGATCCTGTATTTCTGTTCCGTATTCCTGGGAATCTTTGTAGGGTTTGCCGCTTCAAAATTAATCATCATGATTTTATTTAAAATAATGGGTGTCGAGGCGATCGCAACCCTTCAATTTTCTTTTCAGCCGCTTGTTCAAACCATTCTCGTTTTTAGCGCCATCTATCTTTTCATCATGTTGATGAATTATGCCTTCATTAGAAGGCAGACCATTCTTTCATTATTTAGAGTGACTTCAATGACGGAAGGAAAAGTGAAAAAGGTTTCGATGTTCGAAATGATCATCGGGATATTCGGGATCATCTTGATCATTGCCGGCTATGCTGTTTCAGCCAAATTATTCGATGGAGCTTTTTCAGATATGACCGAGCTTTTCATGGCCATGATATTCATTTTGGCTACCGTCATCATCGGGACCTACCTATTTTATAAAGGATCCGTAAGCTTCATCTTTAATATCATTCGTAAAAAGAAAAATGGCTATTTGAACATCAATGAAGTATTGTCCCTTTCATCCATCATGTTCCGGATGAAATCGAATGCGGTATTATTGACGATCATCACGACCGTTTCCGCTTTAGCGATTGGGTTATTATCATTAAGCTATATCTCCTACTACTCTGCGGAGAAGAGTGCAAAAAGCAGTATCCCCACCGATTTTTCGATGACGGATATGAAAGATGCGGATGCATTCAAAGAAGCTTTATCAGCCAGTAAAATTGATTATGACGAAAAGGTGATTGATGTCATTCAAGTGGATGCCAATGTAAAGGAAATAATGGAGACCAGCCTCAATGAAGTGAACTTCGATCCGAACATCATGACCGTTCCCGTCATCAGTGATGAATCCGTTAAAGGAATCAATCTCGCTGAAGACGAGACCCTTTTCAGCGGATACAGTAATATGATGGAAAAGGTCATGTCCTTGAAGGATTCCGGAAAGATTGAACTGAAGGGCAAAAATGAAGTGATTCCGCTAACATATATGGGATTAAAAGATGATACCTTCCTGCACTATTACTTCACGCACGGTGGTTTGCCCGTTGTTATTGTAGACCAAACGATATTCAATCGTTTGAAAAAGGATGTCGACCCGAAAATCCAAATGGTATCCTCTGTCAATATCGGCATTGATGTGAAGGATGAAGCTGAGCTTAAAAAGGCGAATGATATTTTCAATAAAATGAGCTTCAAAGAAGAACATGTGAATGATTCCCAATTAGAAATGTTCAACAACCAGAAGAAGAATATGGGTCTTATCATGTTCATCGTCGGCTTCTTGGGATTAACCTTCCTTGTCACATCCGGATGTATCTTATATTTCAAACAAATGGATGAAAGTGAAAATGAAAAATCCAATTATACGATCTTAAGAAAACTGGGATTCACGAGAGGTGACTTACTAAAGGGAATCCAAGCAAAACAAGTTTTCAATTTCGGTATTCCTTTAATCGTCGGGCTGCTTCACAGTTATTTCGCAGTCCAATCAGGATGGTTCTTTTTCGGGACCGAAGTTTGGACACCGATGATCATCGTTATGGCACTATACACGGCATTGTATTCAATCTTCGGAATCCTATCCGTTTTTCATTACAAGAAGGTCATTAAAGAATCACTATAATCTAAAAAGCTCCAGGGTCCATTAGGCCCTGGAGCTTTTAATTCCCTTTAAAACAGTCAAATCAATTTCCATACCGAAGGAATGATCAACAATGGCGTCTCACGTCCTACTGCAAATGCCCCACTTTTTCAGAACTTCGTTTCCTGAAATATCGGAATGTTCCGTTTATTGATATCTGTTTGTTTGCTTTTTCTTGATCCGCATTAGGCTTATCATCTGGGTTTGCATCCACTAATTAAGACGACTAAGGGTAGTTAGCCTTCGGTAAGTGCTAAGTAATGCTTTACTTTCCCATTATATTCAACGATTAGAACATCATCTCGCTCTTTTGTGGTGTATATCTTTGTTCCTATGGGTAATTGATTGGCCATACCATCTTTAAAAGATTTACTGAAATCGTTTGAGAATTCCTCTGTAATTTCTCCAACAAATTCGTTCTTAGTCAGTTTAAGCTCATTCACCCATTCAATATCCGTTTTATAAATGATCTTTTCCCATTGGAGAATGTCTGCATTTTTATCAAGATTTAATATTTCTTTTGCATCTGGATTTTTAGATGTCACGGTTTTGATTTCTGTTTTAACACAACCCGACAAATAAAAAATGCAAACGATTAACATGAAAACCAATATGTTTTTCTTCATCATACACCTCCATTCAATTAGACGTATGGTATTATCTTTCGTTACTGAATATGGCTTTGTATTGCTATTAAGTGTTCCGGTTAGTCATTGATTCATTTTCATCCGAAAAATAAAAAAATGCCCTTTCATACCGAGGGCATTTTCATAATCCAATTTATTAATTTACGAAAAGATATAACTTCCTATGATATTCCACAAATGCCTGCTGGTCCTTTTCCGTGTAGTCCATCCACTTTACTTTCTTGCATCTTTCCTCTAATCTCTCATTCAGTTCATCTTCTATTTCATTCATGAAACGAATGATTTCCCCATAAGGCATATTGAAATGACGGGCTGCAAGCCGGGGCGGAGAATGCTTTACCAGCAATCTCATGAATTGATCGACCGTGTCCGCCTTCGATGCAAGATAATCTTCCTCGCTCACGATGAATTCATACACTTGTTTTTTCACGCCAGAAAGTCTGGTCACTTCGTCGCGCAATAAAAACTCCATTAATCTTTCGTTCATGCGGCTCTACCTCGAATTTGTTAATATTTAATTCCTTGAGATCATGTATGAAAAGGCTACATTGCTCAACACCTCATTATGACACCGTAACCGCAAGCCATCAAGCAATTCCTGTAATCAGACACAAAACGTAATGACTTCTATTTCCATTTTAAGTAAATTCATCATAGTCAACGTTCGTGTTGTATGACATCTCTTGATGCATAATTAGCATCCTTTTTTGGAAAAATATGCGTATGAACAAATGGAGCAACACAACCTTTATTAATTTTTATATATGTAAAGAGAATAATTTTGTTAAAATTTGATATAATAAATGTAATATTTAGTCAATTGGTATCTTTTTATAGAATTTGCTTTTATAAAGGGGTAAAATGAAGCTAATGACATCTTATTTTTTCTAAATGTTTCCGAGGAGTTATAGGGTGGGTAAGCAAGTACATAGTGACAGCTGAAATGCTGTCCGACATATCGGTTGTTTTCATTTGTTCAGAATAACAATGAAAAGAATAAGGAGTGATTTTTTGAAACCTTCAACAAATCGCATGTTAACCCGTATTAAATCCGTTTATATGTTCATTAGTAATAACGGTACGGTTTCTACTCAAGAGCTTGTAGAAGAATTTGGCATCACTCCTCGAACTGTGCAGCGCGATTTAAATGTCTTAGCGTACAATGACCTTGTTCAAAGCCCCAGCCGTGGCCTTTGGACGACAACAAGTAAAAAGGTGAAGATGTCATCGTAAAAAGAACGACCACCCGAACAAAATCGATATGTAAAAAAAATACTTTGAGGCGGACAATATTTGTCCGCCTCATTTTTTCATGCTTATTTATCATTCAGCAGGTTGGCCCGCCTTTAACTGTTCAAGCTCTTCCGCCGTTAACTCACGGTATTCACCAAGCTCAAGTTCCTCATCCAGCTGTAAACTTCCCATGGAAAGGCGCTTGAGGTAGACGACACGTTTGCCCACGGCCTCAAACATCCGCTTCACCTGATGGAACTTTCCTTCCATGATCGTCAACTCGATATCCGATGTCAGTCCTGATTTTAAAATATTCAATTCCCCTGGTTTTGTCTCGTACCCATCATCTAGGGTCACGCCGTTGCGGAATGCCTCGATATCCCGTTCCGTTACTTCGCCATCAATGACGGCAAAATATGTTTTAGGAACATGTTTCTTCGGGGAAAGCAGTTGGTGGGCAAGCTTTCCGTCATTCGTGATCAGCAATAAACCTTCTGTGTCCTTATCCAGACGGCCCACAGGGAATGGCTCGAACACCGAATCCTCTGGCTCCAAGATATCGATGACCGTTTCTTGGTGTTTGTCTTCCGTTGCCGACAATACGCCTGGCGGTTTATTCATCATTAAATATATGAACTCCCTGTATTCAACCCGTTCACCATGAACCGTCACAATTTCCTTATCAGGGTCCACTTGTTCTTTCGGATCCTTCAGCAGCCTTTCATTGACCTTGACGGCGCCGGATTTCAGGAGCTTTTTCACTTCTTTCCTGCTTCCATACCCAATATTGGATAATATCTTATCAATTCTCATCATTTCCTCCTAAAGCCTTTTCAGTAAAAGGCCTTGCCCACTATAATGGCAGGCAAGGCAAAATATTTAATCCGGGATTCACTTTATCATACCCTTTTTTTTACACATCAAACTTCTATCCTTTATAATCCTAATTTAGCTTTTAACCGATCGATCCGGGTACCGAACAAACGATGGGCAAGTTTACTTTTTAAGGATAGCGCTGCAAAAATGAGAGCTCCAAAGGTTGCACAAACGGCCACGATCAAAATCGCTTGAAAGCGCCCTTCCGTTGTAAACCACAGCGATAATAAACTGTTCATGCCCCATACAGCCAGTCCCATTATGATTGAAAATACAGTGATCAATACGGATCTTTTGATGGTAATGCTATAACGATAGCCAGTAAAGTAGGTAATGACATATAAATTCAGTAAGACAGCTGCCAAGTAGCCGAAGGCCGTGGCATAAACGGATCCTTCCGTTTCAAACAACTTGATCAGCGGGATATTCAAGCTCAATTTGATTAAAAAGCCAACTAGCAGGCTGAGCACCGTATATTTTTGCTGATTGATCCCTTGTAAAACAGCCGCCGAAATGGAAAAGAGCGCAAATAAGATGGAAACGGGAGCATAAGCCTTCAGGACACTGATTCCAAGCGGGTCATGGCTGTAAAAGGCACTATAGATTGGATCGGCCAGCACCGACATGCCAACGACCGCGGGAATCGTAATGAACAACAAAATTTGAAAGGCCTGGTTCAGCTGGCGGTTGAACTCTTCCGAATCCTCGCTTACATATGCCTTCGTCACCGAAGGAAGAAGTGCCATCGAAAACCCGGTTGCAAGCGTCATTGGAATCACGACAAGTTTCTGGGCATACACGTTCAAAACCCCAAGAGCATCTTCCGCGACATGCTGTAATCCGATGGACGACATCGCTTTATTGAAAGACAATAAGTCCGCAAACTGAAACATTGGCATCGCGATCCCGACGAATATGAAAGGAATCGACGAAAGAAATATTTCTTTATAAATCTCCGGCAGGGAAATTTCCAGCGTTCCCCGGTCTTTCTCCATCAAACTGTCCAAATGGGGCTTTTGTTTTTTCCAATACCAAAATAACACCACTAAACCGCCGACAGCCCCGACCGTCGCCGCGAATGTAGCCATTTGGATGGCCTTCACTAACTCTCCATCCATGACATTTAAAACAACATACACACCGGCCAGAAGGAACACGATGCGGACAACTTGTTCAACAACCTGAGATATGGCCGTTGGCTCCATCGCTTCATGACCTTGAAAGAAGCCGCGGATGATACTCATGAACGGTACAAAAATCAAGGCGAAGCTGACAGCCCGTATGATCTCCGTGACATCCCCTACATCTTCCTTCTTGACTCCAAAGATTCCAGTAAACATCGGTGCCATGGTATAGAGAATCAAAAAAGCGAGAAAACCGGTGGCAGCCATTAATTTCAGGCTCGATTTAAATAACTTCTCACCGACGGCGTACTCCTCGAGCGCATTATACTTCGAAATGAATTTAGAAACAGCAAGCGGCATGCCTGCCGTTGCAAAGCTGATGAAAATAGTATATGGAACGTATCCATATTGATAGAGGGTAGCCCCTTTATTCCCAACCATATGTTCAAAGGGGATGACATAAAACAAACCAAGAATCTTGGAAATAATTGCTCCCAGCGTTAATATAAAAGCCCCTTTTAAAAATTTAGACGACATCTAATCCCATCCTGCCTCTGTCAGTTACGTTTTACACGCTTTTTATCTTAACATAATAAAGTAATTTTTCTATAAAAACTACTCTCAAGTTTATCTTTTTCGAAGATAATACACAAACAAATAATTTCTCTTTTTCTACATTCGCAATCTGACGGGCTCTTGCTATATAATGAAGGGACTGAAAATGATAAAGTGGTGATCAATTTGAAATATGATGTAGTGGTAATTGGCGGCGGTCCTTCCGGATTGATGGCAGCAATTGCAGCCGGGGAAAAAGGTGCCCATGTATTGTTAGTGGATAAAGGCGAGAAGCTTGGAAGGAAACTTGCAATCTCGGGCGGCGGACGCTGCAACGTGACGAACAGGCTCTCCATCGATGAAATCATTCAGCATATCCCTGGAAACGGGCGATTTCTATACAGTGCTTTCTCAGAATTCAACAATGAAGACATTATTCAATTCTTTGAAAAATTGGGTGTGGCTCTAAAAGAAGAGGACCATGGCCGGATGTTCCCAGTTAACGATAAAGCACAGAGTGTCGTGGATGCCCTACTGACGCGCCTGTCGAATTTAAAGGTTACGACTTATAAGAACTCACCAGTTGCCGAAGTTCTCTATGAACATGGAAAAACAAGCGGGGTCCGGTTAAAAGATGGACAGACCATTGACACAGATGCAGTCGTGATTGCTGTCGGCGGAAAATCAGTTCCTCACACCGGTTCAACCGGGGATGGCTACGCATGGGCTAAAAAGGCGGGGCATACGATTACCGAATTGTTCCCAACTGAAGTTCCCGTACTTAGCCATGAAACATTCATTAAAGATCGAACACTTCAAGGCCTTGCACTTCGGGATGTTGCATTGAGTGTCCTCAACCCAAAAGGCAAGGTCCTGATCACACACCAAATGGATATGCTCTTCACCCATTTCGGCGTCTCCGGTCCAGCTGTTCTAAGGTGCAGCCAATTCGTCGTGAAGGCGATGAAAAAATGGAACCTATCGGAAGTGACAATGAAACTCGATGCCCTTCCCGACCGTAACAAGGAAGAGGTCTTTCAAGATATCATGAAAGAAATCAAAGCCGAACCGAAAAAAGCCATTAAAAATACGTTAAAAGGATTAGTTCCTGAACGATACCTTCACTTTCTGCTTGAGCGAAGCGGCATCGATCTTCAAGAACAAGGAGCGACGATATCAAATGAAAAAATCCGCCGCTTTGCTGAACTATGCAAGGACTTCCAATTTGGAGTGCATGGCACCCAGCCGCTAGAAAAAGCCTTCGTCACGGGGGGCGGCGTATCCGTCAAGGAAATCCACCCAAAAGAAATGGCATCCAAAATAATGGATGGCCTGTATTTTTGCGGTGAAATTCTGGATATACACGGATACACTGGCGGCTACAATATCACCTCGGCATTAGTAACCGGAAGACTCGCCGGAATGAATGCTGCCATGTATGCCCGTTCATAATTCCTAAAAGAGGCTGATCCGTTTGGATCAGCCTCTTTTTTATGCGATTTATAATCATTCAGTGCTTGATGGACATTAATTCAGGCGCTGGCGCAGGTTTTTCGGCCGTTCTTGCAATTTATTCGACCGCTTCCTCTTTATTCCGGCTTTCCATTGAAAAATTCTGGATGATAGCGAAAAGCTTCGAGGTCAACGGTATTCCTCTTCGTGAATGTGACGCCTTCACTCTCCAGCATCGCCTTCTGGTGTTCTGCGGCTCCCTCTGCTTTTATGCCGATTTCGCCTTTTGCATTGATAACCCGATGCCAAGGAAGGTCATGTTTTTTGCTGCTTGAATGAAGGATCCTTACGACCTGCCTTGCACCTTGCTGACTTCCGGCGAGCTGTCCTATTTGACCATATGTCATCACTTTGCCGGAAGGGATATGTTGAATGATCTTAATCACCCGTTCTGTAAAACTTTCCAAATTACTCACCCCTTTGTTCTATCCGTTTACCAATCGTAATTTTTTTATCGGTTATCAGGAACCCATGATGCTTGATCAAGTCGATTTTAAGCTCAGCAGGCACTCTACAGTCATCGTAAGCATAGACAGAAATCAATCCTCGTTCATTGATCAATTTATCGATTCATTTTTCATATGCCCCTATCGCTCGCTAACTTGATCCTCATTGCCCCATGTCCGCACGAGTTGATTCCGTTTTAGAATATGTATCGATGTTTTTCAAGCATTTTTGAAGGATGGAAGTCTCCCTGAAAACAATAAAAATCAAAATTATTAATAAGATGCACTTTCTCCAATTGTTCCTATGTATTACGTTTAACTTTACCCATTATCAGCAAGTTTGTAAAATTCATAGAAGAATATAGTCAGTTTTTCTTAATTAAAGGGGTGAAATCCACAGCTGTTTTATTTGTTGATTCGAATTGGGGCTGCTTTTAGTCCACACGGTGAAAGACCAAGCAGCCCAATTCAACAGGCTCGTTCTTCATGTATTTTCCCAATTTGATGTTCGTATTTAAATCACGGGATAATACGGTACATAACGCGGGTTATAATAATATGGCGGTCTTGGACCTATGAGGGGCAATTCAAAGGTATTGGGGTTGGAATCATATAACAACTCCACTTTTTCATCCGATTGTCCGACCAATAGCAACTTCACATTTTCGCTATAATAATATGGCATATGGAGGCCTCCAAAATTTTTTTTCCTATCCTTTAGCATATTCCAACAGCACGGCAACGAGCCCGTACCTAAACCTGTTCTTCATGCACGGCATTTACCTGGTTTACATAAAGTAATCCGACTAAATTCTTTTTTAGGAGGACTCCTCATGGCAGAAGATAAGAAAAGGAAATCATCTGGAAAAGACTATCCCATGCATCCGAACTATGGAAAAATAACTCGTTATCAAGACGTCCCCATCACCGTTCCCGAGCAACGCCAATTTCGCCAACCTGGTGTAGAAAAATTAATGGTGCCCCGGCCAATCATCGAAAATCCCAATTATAGGGGCAGCGGGAAATTAACGGGAAAGGTCGCATTGATAACTGGAGGTGACAGCGGGATTGGTGCAGCGGCTGCCATCGCTTTTGCTAAAGAAGGCGCAGATGTTTCCATCGCTTATCTGGATGAACATGAGGATGCCAATCGCACAAAAACGCGAATTGAAGAGCTTGGGCAACGTTGCATACTGCTGCCTGGTGACTTAAGGGATAAACAGCAATGCATCGATATCGTGGAAAACACCATCGAAACATTTGGAAAGCTCGATATTCTTTGTAACCACGTGGGTATTCAATTTCAGCAATTAAGCTTGCTGGATATTACGGATGAGCCATTCGATGATACCTTTAAAGTGAATATCTATTCCCACTTCTACACGACCCGGGCTGCCCTTCCCCATTTAAAGGCGGGGTCCTCCATCATTAATACATCTTCTGTCGTTACATTTAATGGGAATAAGCAATTGATTGATTACACAGCGACTAAAGGGGCCAATATCGGTTTTACCCGTGCCTTGGCAAACAGTCTTGTCGATCAAGGCATCCGGGTGAACGCCATTGCGCCTGGAAGGTTTTGGACCCCCCTCATCCCGGCAAGTTTCTCGGCCGACGAAGTGACACAAGCAGAGAACCCGATGGAGCGCCAAGGCCAGCCGTTTGAACTGGCTCCCACCTTTGTTTATCTTGCTTCGGATGATTCCCGTTTTGTGACAGGACAAACACTTCATGTAAACGGCGGGGAAACGACATCATCCTGACTTTCCAAATCGTATAATCTTCCCCCTTGAAATCCACTTTCTTGGAATATTCACGAAAAAAGACTACCTTGATTTGCCCGAATTACAGCAATAGGTAGTCTCATATTGTTTATATGTACGGAAAACGATAGGGCGAATCCCGCCTTCATTTTTTCTTATAAATGATCATCGCACTAAAACAGTAGATCTGTTCCTCTTCCTCTTCACCTGTAGTGGCGACATTATATTTGATGTCAACGATTTGATTATCACGAATGTCTTCCAAGAAAACGTTCATTTCATCCTCTAGATCCTTTTCATGCTCATAATCGAATAATTTGACTTGTATCATCGGCTTTCCCCTGCCCTTTTACTATAATGATAGTTATTGTGCAGGATGCCCATTTTTCATGATGATTATACCTGATTTATTTATAAAGCGGCTAATAGTGCCACCACTTCATCTCCGACTTCCTCTGTAGAGGCTACCCCGCCCATATCAGGCGTCAGTGCCCTTTTATCGACCATCACCCTTTCGATCACGTCCAACACTTTTGCACCCCACTCCTTATGCCCGAAGAAATCAAGAATCTGACTGGCAGACCATATGGCCGCAAGTGGATTGGCGATGCCTTGATGGGCAATATCCGGCGCTGAGCCATGAATCGGTTCGAACATCGAAGGATAAATCCGTTCCGGGTTTAAATTGGCTCCGGCTGCCAAACCCATCCCGCCTGCAATGGCAGCACCTAAATCCGTGATGATGTCACCAAACAAATTGGAGGTGACAACGATTTGAAATCGTTCGGGCTGTTTGACAAAAAACATGCTTGCCGCATCGACCAGATAGGAATTCGTTTCTACCTCCGGATACTCAATCCCGATTTCTTCAAAAACCTGATCCCAAAAAACCATTGAATAATTCAATGCGTTCGCCTTGCTTATACTCGTTAGCGTCCTGCCCGTTTTACGCGCCAGTTCATACGCATAACGGATGATTCTCTCCGTTCCCTTTCGCGAAAAGACCCCCGTCTGCAGTACAACTTCTTCTGGCTTGCCTTTGAAAAGCCAATCACCAGCGCCGGAATATTCCCCTTCACTGTTTTCACGGATGACAATCATATCGATTTGGTCCCGTGTCACGTCTTTTAATGGACAAGGTGCACCTTGAAGCAATTTAACGGGTCGAACATTTACATATTGGTCAAATTGCTTTCTGATTTTCAGCAGAAGCTCACGTAATGAAATATGATCCGGGACACCAGGATAACCAACCGCCCCAAGATACACGGCATCAAACTTCATAAGTTGTTCCAGCCCGTCTTCGGGCAGCATTTTACCATGCTCAAGATAATATTCGCATCCCCAAGGAAAATATGTGAACTCGAAAGAAAAATCCCCGGCAATCCCAGCCACTTTTTTTAGGACCTTAACACCCTCATTAATCACTTCAGGGCCTATTCCGTCACCTGCAATGACCGCTATTTTATAAACATCCATTCTTCGCCCTCCTTTATCTATATTTTCTGATTTCAACACCTTAATTTTAACATATAACTTTTGCATTCCCTCTCCTAATGGAAACACTTAAATGTGAACGGCAAAAAAATTTTATCGGAAAGGTCCATAATGCAAAAAGAGCCCTTTCATGAAAGAGGCTGCTGAAAAACTCACGTTTTTCTAACTAGTACGGTAAATCAAATTAAAAAAAGACGATTCTCATTCGGTACTTGAATGGAAATCGTCTTTTTTTGCTTCTGTTTGTCACTTTTTTAGGCCATTAATTTCAATATTCTTTTCAAGTTAACGGTGAAAATAGCCATTGCTCCTTGTAATTCCATGCCAAGTAGACCCGAGGATTTTGCAACATCATACCCGTGCCTGT